>CAXTSA010000227.1:0-5104 GCA_964246755.1 uncultured Acidobacteriaceae bacterium | reverse complement strand
GCCGCAACTGCAAGCGGAGGAGCACGACCAGGCAGACGATTTCGGAGCGCTCGAAGAGCGCGTGATGCGGATGGTGGAACTGGTGCGACACGAACGTCGCGAACGCCAGAAGGCCGAGGAAAATGCCGCCACGCTGCAGCAGCTTCTCGATGAACAGGGCGGTCAACTGGAGCGTACGCAGGACGAGTTGCAATCGCTCGGCCGCGAGAGGGACCAGGTGCGTGGGCGTGTCGAACGGCTGCTGAAACAATTGGACGATCTGGGCTAAGTGCCCGATGCACACCTTTGCATAGACGGTTTTCAAGAGAAAGACGCGAGAGAGCATGAGCGCGCAAAGCACACGCAGTGACGGCGAGTTCGTTACCGTCTCCATCTACGACCAGACCTATCATCTTCGCGGGCACAACCCTGCCTACATTGAGCGGCTGGCAGAACTGGTGGACGGCAAAATGCGCGCGGTCGCCTCGCACGGCGCCACCGTCGATTCATTACGCGTGGCCGTGCTCGCGGCCCTCAACATCGCCGATGAGCTCATGATGGCGCAGGCGCGGCTCGAAACGCTGACCGGCGCGGAAGCGCGGGAGCGGAGCCGGGCCCACTCGCTCACCGGGCTGCTCGATGAAGTGCTCGAAAGCGCGCCGTCAAGCACCTATGAGGACAGGCGCCGTACCGGGTAAGTGTCGCGTTTTCAGCGTTCGAAGTGCGTCCGGCGAACAGCCCTTACTTCGGTGTAGGCCTCGGACTTGCAAAGCGGGCGGCCTCCCGCTAGCATCCGAAGAAGCAAGACTCGTCCTGCAAAGCAGGTAGGTTCGGGTCAAGCCGGTTGAACCTATAATTCATTGAACAAGGGAGCTCGACTCGACAATCGGTTCGGTGCGCAGTGTCCGCCAGTCCGGAATGCCTAAAGAACCGCGGAGAGTTCCCACCGTCTTAGGACGGGTTCACCGGCAAGCCCGCTTACGGCCCCGTGGGCGAGTCTTGTGTTTCATCCCGCCCTTGCGCTGAGGGCCCGTGTTTCCTTCCATTCCTCTTTTCGGCTTCATCTTCATCCCGACACAAAGCCTGTTACTCGCTTGTGGCGTGCTCGCCGCGTTGGCGACAGCGGAGCGGCTTGCGACCCGGCTGCGCCTTCCTCCGGACCGCATTTGGAGTGCGGCAGTGCTGGCCGGCGTAAGCCTTTTCATTGGCGAGCGCCTCCCCTTGCTCGTGCGTGGCTGGCGAGACTTCCTAGCCCACCCTATGTGGATGCTTGGCCTGCTTGCTGTGCGCGACGCGCGCTTCTTCTACGCAGGGGTGGCACTGGCAATGCTGGTCTGCGCGGCCTACCTGCTGGCGTGCCGGGTTCCCCTACTCCGCGCAGCGGATGCTCTGCTGCCCGCACTTGGCTTGCTGCTCGCGTTCACCCAAGCCGGCTATCTTGCCGCGGGTGCCGAACCGGGCCGCGTAACCGCGGTCCGCTGGGGCCTGATCTCAACCAATCGCATCGCCAGGGCGCTCTACGGAACCCCGCTGCATGCACCGCTGATCCCGGTCGCGGCGTATGCGTGCCTGCTGTACAGCCTCATCGCACTCGTCTCAGTCGCCGGAGCCGCGCGCGGCCGAACGGTAACCGGGCCTTTCCTGCTGTTAGCCGGCCTGGGCGCGGTGCTACTAGGCCAATTGCAGATGCACTGGACAGGCGAACCGCTGGTGCTGGGAGTGTTTACCTGGGCGCAAAGCGCGGGTATCTTGAGTGCGGCAGCGGGCTCATTCCTGCTGCTTCGGCGCTAGACCAGCTGCTCCTGCACGACCGTGCCCTGGTGGAAAACGATCTTCCAACTCTCCGCCGTTCTACGCCACAGCGTGGTGCGGCGGGTTTTGCGCGCGCCTTGCAACAGGTTGTAATGAAGCAGATAGGTGTCACTTGAAAGCTCTCGGATGCGGAAATCGGAGGGTTGCAGATCTTCCTCCTGCGGCGTTCTGTGCCGCTCCTCGAGCAGGTCTAAAACAAGTGCGCGAGTGTAGACCCTTCCTGACGCGCCTATCTCCCAGAAGCCCTCGGCCGTCATGCGCTCAAAATCGGCTCGACTGGTCCCAAACTCAGACCGGTGAAAAATAGGCTCACGCGCAGTCAACTCGCGTAATACCTCTGCGAGCTTGGGGCCGAGCCGCTGCTCTGCTATCGCGTCCAGCATCGCCTCCCTTACCTCTCCTTGCACTCCGTCCCGCTGTATGGATAGCCAACCTAGCTGAACGCGGGAATCGAGACTTCCGAAAGGGCCGGGGAGCAGGCCCTGCCGGAACGCCCTACATCACCTGCTCGGCGAAGCGCTCCATCTCCTCCAACTGCGGCGAGCTTTGCAGCAGCAGAAGGTCGACGCCTGCCTCTTCAAATGCGGTCACCTGCGCTTTCACCTGGTCCGGAGTGCCGACCAGCCCGGAGCGCAGCCCGCGGTTCGATACGGAGTAGTCTTCGAGCGAAATCTTCTGTTCGAGCTGCGAGCCGGTAATCCACTGTTGGTAATTCCTGTACCCCTGCGCGGACTGCTGCACATCGGTGATGCGCATCACTTCCCTTTGCGCGGCTTCGGCGGTGTCACGCACGATGGCGTAGCCGGCGACTCCGAATACCATCTGGCCCAACCCGGCGCGGTCGCGACGCTCGCGCATATCGGCAATCTTGCGGCCCACTGTCGCGGGAGAGTCGCCATGCATGAGGTACGCGTCGCATTTGGCCGCGATCAGGTTTTTTGCCGTCTCCGACTCGCCGCCCGCGTACAGCGTGGGACGCGGCCGACGAACGGGCTTGGGCGACAACGTAGGAGAAGCCCTGTCCAGGCTCGTTCGAACCAGCCCAGCAGCCGTCGAGCACGTCCAGCCACTCGCTCGCGCGCGCGTACCGATCCTCATGCTGGTCGAACTGGATGCCGTACTTGGTCGCTTCATCCGCCCACCAGCTGGACACCACATTCAACGTGAGGCGCCCGTTCGAGATCCGGTCGATGTTCGCGGCCTGTTTCGCAAGCAATGCGGGGTTGTGGAAGGTGGGGCGGACGGCGACCATCAGCTCCAGCCGCTCCGTCACGGCGGCGAGCGCGGCGGCGGTGGACCAGGCATCGAGTGAGGGGGCTTCGACTCCCTTAATGTCGTTCAGGTTGAGTTCGGCGATAAGCGAGAGGTCGTAGCCGAGTTGTTCGGCGCGCTGGGCCAGTTTTTTCGTGTAAGCCCAGCTTGCTTCCATCCCCTCGTCGTCCACATTGCGCAGCCATCCGCCAAACACCGGCATCCAGAAGCCGTAACGCATTAGCGAGCTCTCCCTGGAACCTGGGCTGTCTGACCGATGCCGAGCAGCGCATCGTTCTCCACGTGCCACTGCGCGGAGTCGGCTTTGGCCGCTTCGACGCTTAACCAGTCCACCAGGCGCACAAACGGATCGAAGCCGACGACCTGAGGGCCGTCCGCGACGAAGTTCGACAGCGCATTGATGTCGTAATACAGAGGCACGGCGGCCTCGCCATCTCGCTCGTCAAGCATGTACTCGACCCCGCCCAGTTCCACACCGGCTGCGGCCATGATGCGCTCGACATCGGCAACTACCTGCGCCGGCGGGTCGTAGCCCTCAACCCGGATCCCGGACTTCGGCGCATCGAGCGCGCAGGCCGCGCGGTTCAGGTCGACCCCGCCTGTGGTGCGGCAGATGTCCGCCGGGCACAGGTCGAACGTTTCGCCTGTGGTGTGCACCTTGATCGCATAAAGAAACTTGCCGTCGAGCACTTCGCAGCGCACAATGAAGCCACCGCGCGCGGGGATGAACTCCTGTACGAGCGCGGTTGAGTCCAGCCCGAACAGCAACTCGCCTGCTTCAGCCGCGGCAGCCAGTTGCTCGCGCGCGTCGAATCGTTTGACGCCGGCGCCAGAGCCGCCAATGTTCGGCTTGATCACCACCGGAAAACGCAGCCCTTCGGTCGCAGGGGCCGCCTGCGAGGGCCGGTGAATCACACGCGCTCTCGGGTACGGCAACCCAAGCTCGTCGAGCATGGAAAGCTGCGATGCCTTCGACAACTCCGACCGGAAGGCTTGCGAGCTATTAATCACGCGTACCCCGCGCGTTTCGAGGTGGTCCAGATAGCCGAGCGTGTAGAAGATTGTATCGCCATGCTCGCGGTTCCACGCCGACGGGCTCATGCGGTTCACAACCAGCGAATAGCGCTGCTCGGGCTGGTCCTCGATGGAGTAACTGTGCGTGGTGGCATCGAGCTTTTCGTAGGAAATGCCGCGGCGCTCAAGCTCGGCGAACAGCGGTTTGAACCAGTGCGGTTGCTCGTAGTAAATGGCGATCGGTTTGGGCATGGAACTCTCCTGAACACGAAACCGCCCTGGAGGGCGGTGTCCTATGTGACTGTGCGGATCCCTAAACCAGCACGAGAAGACCGATCTCGCGGAGCGCCTCGGCCAGCATCTCCGCATAGGATTTCAGCAACCGGCGTACCTCCCGCCCCAACCGCCTTCAGCCGAGTACCAGCCGCATGCCTGCGGATATTTCATGAGATCATTATGCCGGCAGATGACTCGAGTTTACGCCGCCTCGCCCGTGATCACGACCTTCACATGCGCCGTGACCTCGCGGTGCAGCTTGACCGGCACGTGGAACTCGCCAAGCTGCTTGAGCGGCTCCGGCAGATTGATCTTGCGGCGGTCGGTCGTGAGACCCTGCGCTTCGAGCGCCTGCGCGATGTCCGATGAGGTAACGGAGCCGAACAGGTGCTCGTTCTCGCCGACCTTGCGGGTGAATTCAAGCGTGATCGCGTCGTACTGCGCGACCATGCCCTCGGCCTCACCCTTTTCGCGAGCCGACCGGCGAATGGCCGATTGCTTCATCTGCTCGATGACTGCCTTGTTGGCCGCAGTCGCCTGCATGGCGAGCTTGCGGGGCAGCAGGTAGTTGCGGCCGTAGCCGTCAGCAACTTTCACCACGTCGCCGCGAGCGCCGAGGTGCTCTAAATCTTCCTTGAGAATCACTTCCATGATGCTTGTTCTCCCAATCTCAAATATCCGCTAGTAGCGAGCCGCGAACGGCAGCAGCGCGATGTTGCGTGCCTGCTTGATGGCGCGGGTAAGCCGGCGC
>CAXTSA010000226.1:0-5107 GCA_964246755.1 uncultured Acidobacteriaceae bacterium | reverse complement strand
GAACAGGAGAGCGATGCTCTCCTGTTCCCGCGCTTCTCTATGCATGGTATCGCATATGGCGGTTACTGGGGCTTGCTCGCCTGCGACTCCGCGTCCCCCATGCCCAGAGGCATCTGCTCAGCCCGGCCGAAATGGTCGTAGGCGCGAATGATGCGCTGCACCAGGTGGTGACGCACCACGTCGCCCTCCTCGAAGTGGATGAACTTGATCCCGTCGGTACCCTGGAGGATCTTCATGGCCTCGACCAGGCCCGACCGCCGGGGGTTCGGCAGGTCGATCTGCGTGACGTCTCCGGTAATGACCGCCTTGGAGTTATTGCCGAGCCGGGTCAGGAACATCTTCATCTGCTCGCTGGTTGTGTTTTGCGCCTCATCCATAATGATGAAGGCGTCATTGAGGGTGCGTCCGCGCATAAACGCGAGCGGCGCCATCTCGATAATGTTCTTCTCGATCATCTTGTCGACGCGCTCGGGCTCGAGCAGGTCGTAGAGGGCGTCGTACAGCGGACGCAGATACGGGTCGATTTTTTCCTGCAGGGAGCCGGGGAGGAAGCCGAGCCGCTCGCCTGCTTCGACCGCGGGGCGGACCAGGATGATGCGGCTGACCTTTTTGGCGAGCAGGGCGGCGGCGGCCATGGCGACGGCGAGGTAGGTCTTGCCGGTGCCGGCCGGGCCGATGCCGAACGTCATGTCGCTGGACTCGATCGCTTCGACATAGCAGCGCTGGTTGATGGAGCGCGGCTGCACGATCCGTTTCACGCCGCCGGGGGAGCGCTGCTTGCCGCTCTCCACCAGCGAGCGAAGCGTAACGGAGGGGTCGCAGACGACCAGCTTAAGCAGCGTGTGCAGTTCACCGTTGTGCGGGTGGATGCCGCGCTGCCGCAGGTGCTCGAAGTCAGCAAAGATACCTTCTACCCTGTCGATCTCCGCCTGGGGGCCGCTTACGTGCACCGAGTCGGGACGCAGGTCGATCCGTACCTGGAGCTCACGCTCCATCAGCTTGAGGTTTTCATCGCGGGTCCCAAAAAGGGGCTCAAGGTTTGGCGTGATTTCAAGCGTTTTGGTGGTCATCAAGCGACGAATAGGCCTCCGTCTGTGCGCCATCTTTGATGGCCACAGGGTTGGGATACGTGCGTTGGCGAGAAGGGAGCAGACCGCGGACGAGCATGCTGTCCATGCGCTGGAACGCTTCGCCGGAGCTGCAACGAGGGTCGATGCGGCAAGAGTAGCGCCGGCTGCTGCGCTCGTCAATGGGGTGGGGCGGATCTCTGGTAACCGGAGTGGCAAAGCGGCCCGGGCGGTTTGCGTACCCTGAAAAGTGCACCCTCGATGGTTAAGTTCTCGTGCTACTTCGAATACCTGTGCCCTTCGGCCAACACTAGCGTCGCGGCCGTCCTCTTACTAGGCAGGGCGGTTTTGACCCCCTCAAGAGGATTCGCCATGGGTTTACTGACACCGAATGACATTAAGAATTTCCGCGCGCTTTACACGTTACAGCTTCGTTATTTGCTTTCCGCTGAGAACCAGATTGTGGACGGGCTTGAAAGCATGATCAAAAACGCGAGCGACCAGCAATTGAAGGACGCGTTCCAGTCCCATCTGCAGGAAACCGAGGTACAGTCGCAGCGCCTGCAACAGCTCATCGGTGAGCTTGATGGCAAGGTGGATGATAAGAAGTGCGCCGTTACCGCCGCCTTAATCGCGGCAGCGACAAACATTGTGAGCGAGTCCGACGCAGGTCCGGTGCGGGATGCCGGACTGCTGGCCAGCGCTCAGAAGGTGGAGCATTTCGAAATGGCGTCTTACGGCGCAGCGCGCGATTGGGCTAACGTTCTTGGAATGCCCGAGCATGCACAGGTGCTGCAAACGACGCTGAACGAGGAAAAGCATGCGAACGACTTGCTCAACACCATCTCGCAGCGCATGAACACTGCCGCTGCTGCGGTTGCGGCGTAGAGTCCTTATCGCCGTGGAGGAAAAGGGCGGCCATAGCGGCTGCCCTTTTTGCTTGACCGATTCGAGGCTGCTCGCGTCAGGACTGCTCGAAGGCTTCAAAGTCAGCGGGCCGATATTCTCGGTCTAGAGCGATCGTCCAGGAGCCGTCAGGCCAGCGAACAAAAATAAACTTGTGCTCTCCCATCACCACACCTCCACTGAATGTACCGGGGTAATGCGTGGATCGTAGAGCCGATCTCGCCTCCCATCAAGATCACCACTGGCATAAATTGGGTCGCGTTGAGTACTGATGTCACATCAGGGCAAACAGCGAGATGGGCATGTAGCAAGCCCGGTGCGGCCTGACGCTCTCTTGACCGGGGCATCGTTCTGCCCTAGACTCAGAGTTTGCAGGTTGCAAGCTACTCACCTGAGTACATCAAGGAAGCATATCTATGGCGAACCACGTATCCGCGCTGAAGCGCGTTCGGCAGACAAAGCGCAAAACCGCTGTCAACCGCGGGAACAAGAGCCGCATCCGGGGTAGCCTCCGCTCCCTGCGTGAGGCCATTCTGAAAGGCGATGCGACCGCGGCAGCCGCGCAGTTCAGGGCGACCATGTCGGCCTTGGATAAAAGCGTACAAAAGGGTATTTTGCACAAGAACACCGCGTCCAGGTACAAGAGCCGTCTGAACGCACGGGTAAAGGCGCTGTCGGCTCCGACCGCTGCCTGACTTCTCTCACCTTGGAAAGCAAGGCCGGGGCTCAAGCCCTGGCCTTTTCTCGCTCTCTAGTCAAGTATGCAGATCGGCCCTTTTCAGTCGGGCAAGGCTGCCAGTCTGGGCTTTTCAGGTGTCAGGCTTCTGGGCTTTTCAGGTGTCAGGCTTCTGTCCCAGCAATCGCTGCACGCTCACTGGATTTCGAAAACATCCTCCCCGCGACCCTCGAGCTGTGCGGCACGTTCCGCCATTTTCCTCGCAATCGCAAAGAATTCGCCGGCAAAGGCAGCCTGGGGACCGCCTATCGCCACCGGCGCGCCATTATCCCCGCCTTCGCGTATGGGTAATGCCAGCTCGATGGAGCCGAGAAACGGCACCTTGAACTGCTCTGCCGTGCGGACGGCACCTCCCCGCGAGAAGATATCAATTTCGCTGTGGCAATTGGGGCAGGTAAAATGGCTCATGTTCTCGACGATCCCCAGCACCTCGACATTCACCTGACTAAACATTTCAATGGCCTTGCGGGCGTCCTGAAGAGCTACGTCCGACGGTGTTGACACGACGACGGCGCCGGTCAGCGGAACGGTCTGAACAAGCGAGATGACGACGTCCCCGGTGCCTGGAGGTAGGTCGATGAGCAGGAAGTCGAGCTCGCCCCAGTCGACCTGCTGTAGAAATTGGCGGATGATCCCGTGCAGCATGGGGCCGCGCATCACCATCGGTTTGTCGCCCGGCGAAATGAGCCCGACCGAAATGATTTTCACCCCATGCGCAAGGTTCGGCTGAATGTGGTTATCCGGCAACACTTTCGGCTGATCCATGTTGTTGAACATGAGCGGCACGTTCGGCCCATAGATATCGGCGTCAATCAAGCCCACGCGCTGCCCCAACTGAGCCAGTGCGATAGCGAGGTTGGCGGCAACTGTGGTTTTACCGACGCCACCCTTGCCGGAGCCAATGGCGACAATATGCCGGATACCGGGCAAAGCAGCTTGCCCCGTTTGGGCGCCGGCAGGCGCGTGTCCTTGTGCCATCTGTATGTTCCTTTCAGAGATTTTTTCGGGTCCGGCGGTCTACGGTACAGACGAAACCTTGCCTGCTGCCCTTCTGCGGGCCAGTTCGATTTGACGCTGCTCCCGCCGCCGCCCTGCGTCGTCAAAACGCCGCTGCCCATCGCCATCGACTGTGATGAGCTGCGGGATGGGAACGGGCAAGCCTTCAGCATTGACAGCTACAAACGTAAGATAAGCCGAAGCGACGTGGCGAAGGGTGCCCTCGATGGCGTTCTCCGCCCAGACCTTGACGCCCACTTCCATAGATGTGCGATAGCCGCGATTGACTCTCGATTTCAAAATCAGCAGATCCCCCACATGCACCGGCGCGATGAAATCGATGTGATCCATCGATGCGGTGACCACGTGGGTGCGCGCATGCCGATAGGCAGCCATCGCGGCTACGAGATCGATGAAGTGCATGAGCCGGCCGCCCAGCAGGTTGCCAAGCGTGTTGGTGTCGTTCGGCAAAACGAGTTCCGTCATCTCAGACTGGGAAATCTGGGCGCTTCGAGTCGCATCTGGAGCGCGAAAGGGAATTTCAGTCATGGCGGTCCTTTCATAAGGCTTAAAAGCGCGTTACAAGCGCGGGTACAATCGAGGAGAACAGTTTCAGCGCTCGCAAGCGTTTCTGCAAATGGGTGCCACTTCATCGCACGTTCCGAATCTAGAACAGTGCACATACCCGAAAGGCTGCTGGATGGATAAGGCTGCAATGCTGCAACAGATTCTAGAGGCGAGCCCCGGGGACGCTTTCGCGCGGTACGGTCTCGCTATGGAGTACGCGGGCAAGGATGAGTTCGAGGCTTCCTTGAAGGAGTTTGCAACGCTGTTGCGTGATAACCCTGATTACACACCAGGTTACTTTATGGCGGCGCAGACTCTGGCGCGTGCAGGGCGCATTACCGAAGCGAAGCAGCACCTTCAGCTTGGAATCGCAAGCGCCGCGCGCACTGGCAACACGCATGCGCAAGGCGAGATGCAAGCGATGCTTGATGAGTTAGATCTGGACGTTTAATGAAAAGCAAGCGCCTCGGCAAAAAGCAAGCGCTAGGGAAAACGCTTCCGGCAAGTTGACCCCTTAACCGTTTACCCAGAGCCCCTTTCAGCCGAGGTCTGCTCCCGAGCACCGGCTCGATCCCTGGCAACCTGGCCCGAAAGGCACCATTCCGATGAAGATCGCCCTGTTCCCTCTCGATGTCGTTCTCTTCCCGAATGTGCCGCTGCCGCTGCACATTTTCGAGGAGCGATACCGGAAGATGATCGGTGAGTGCCTGCAGGGGGATCTGGAGTTCGGGGTTGTGCGCGCCCAGCGTGAAGGGCTGGCCATAGCGGGTTGTACCGCGGCAATTTTGCGGGTTCTGCGGCGTTACCCCGACGGACGAATCGATCTGCTCTGTGA
>CAXTSA010000225.1:0-5122 GCA_964246755.1 uncultured Acidobacteriaceae bacterium | reverse complement strand
CCTGCATTCCGTCCAGTGCCACGCTCGGAACAGGTTCCGATGGATCGGATGGATCGGATGGATCGACAAGCCCGGCATTCTCCCGAGCTCCGGGATCAGCATGGCGGTCCGGAAGCAGCCAGGCCCGAAGTGTCAGAGCAGTCGGTCTTTCGTCAATCGGCACGAGCAGCCGGGGCACAAGGCAGGAGTGCGATAAAAGCATCCGCGGAAACCCGTCCGTGGACGCGACTCGATCAGGCTTTGCGCGCCGCAGACCTGCTCCTACAGGGCGGCGGCTTCGGCGTGGTCGTGCTTGACCTTGGTAGCGTCGCACCTGAGCATGTTCTGCGCATTCCCGCCGCCACCTGGTTTCGCTTTCGCGCCTTGGCCGAAGCCGGCGGAACTTCTTTCGTGCTCCTGTCACAGGCTGCGTGCGCCCGGTCGAGTGCTGCGCTCGTGCTCCACTTCAAGCCGCTTGGTTTTCAATTGGCCGGCGGCACGGTTGTGGAGGCAGTTCAGTACGAAGCAGAGATCGTGCGTCGGCGTTTCCAGCGAACAGAAGAGGACACGGCGGTTCCCCGCAAGCAGGCAAGGGCGACCTGGCAGGCCAGTTCGTACTCGCCCGGTGTCGAGGCTCAGCCTGCTGCTGAACACACACGAATCGAGTACGTAGCGACAGGCAAACTGCGCGCGGTTCTCTCCGGAGATGAAACAGGAGGAGGAGAGCAGACGCGAACACAGGAAATCCCGGAGCACCTGCGGCAAGCGAACGCAGGGATTTTGCCTGAGCGGAAGCGTCGATGAGACCTGCGTCTTCGCCCAGGCCCGCGCCAACGTGGTTTGTTGGCAGTGCTCGCAGCAGTTTATTTGCTTGCGTGTATGTGCCGGAGTTCCCGGCCCAGGCGCTTCTGCGTTTGCGCCCCCCTCTCCATCGCAAGCCAGTCGCTGTGCTCCGGGGGGCACCGCCGCAGGAACAGGTATGCGCAGGCAACGCACGAGCCCGGCGCGATGGCCTGCGAAACGGCATGACGCGCGTGGAAGCGGAGTCGCTCGACGGCATCACCGTCCTGCCCCGGTCGGAGCGCGAAGAAGACGCCGCACGCCGAGCCCTCATGGGCTCTGTGCGCCACTTCACGCCGATGGCGGAGTTTCTCTCCGCGGATACGTCCGCGATGTGCGTGCTCGATATAGCAGGCATGGCGCGCCTTTACAGCGATCCCCATTCGCTTGCGACGGCACTTCGAGCTGCGCTGCTCGGCCGAGGCCTGCACGCCTCCATCGCAGTCAGCGCGAACTTCCACACGGCTTGCTCGCTTGCTCAAGGCAAGCCCGGCATCACGGTCGCGGCGCCCGGCGACGAGGCGAAAGCGCTCGCTCCGTTGATGCTCGGAGTTTTGCGACTCACCGAGGAGGAATCGCAGACGCTTGCTCTATGGGGTATTCGCACACTTGGCGCCCTTGCCGCGCTGCCCGGGCGGGAGCTCATCGCCCGCATGGGTCAAAGAGGGAATCATCTCCGTGAGCTTGCGCGTGGCGAGCACCCCCATCTCTTTGCTCCCACGCCGTTGCCGCGGGAGTTTCGGGAGCAGTTCTCCTTTGACGCTCCGGTGCGCCAGCTAGAAGCGATCCTGTTTGTCGTCTCACCCATGCTCGACCAGCTTTTAGCGCAGGCTGGCACGTGCGCGCTTTCTCTTGCCGCCGTTACGGTGACGTTTACTCTTGACGGAGCCGCCCTTGACTCCGAAGAGGATGGCCGTGCGGAAACGATCGCCGACACGGCGATGCGTGGCCGCGACGTCCGCGAACGCTTCGGCGCGGGCCATCGGACACATTCCGAGAGCGCCGCCGAGACTGCCGCCGAGACTGCCGCTAACAGGCAATCCGCAACTGCTCCCACGTTGATCGAGCAGGATGCTGCTGATTCCAGCAGGAGACATCCACGCGTATTTCAGCGCACGATACGGCCTACGCTGCCCACTGGGAGCAAGCACCTGCTACTCAAACTGCTTCAGCTCGACCTTGCTGCTCACCCGCCTCTGTCCGCGGTCCTTGCCATCACCCTTGAGGCGGAGGCTGCGCAAACCGGCGCTGTGCAGGGTGGCCTGTTTGCCCCACCGCTGCCCGAGCCTTCGCGCCTGGATGTCACGCTGGCCCGTCTCCAGGCGCTTGTCGGTGAAGGGCGTGTCGGTTCGCCCGTGCCGCGTGATACACACATGCCTGACAGCTTCACCATGCAGGCGTTTCGCATTGAGGCAACACCCGTCCTCCGTTCAATTACAGGTGGAAAGAGCGTTCCGGCTCTTCGATTACTGCGCCCACCCGAGCCTGTGCACGTCGCTATCGAAGGGGTGCAGCCGGTGAGTTTCCGGTTCCGCGGGGAACTGTTTCGCGTCCACAAGGCTTGCGGTCCATGGCGGCTGAACGGCGCGTGGTGGAGCGGCGAGGCGTGGGGGTACGAGTGCTGGGACGTTGCTGCCGAGCGGAGCCACAATAGGGCTTCCGCACTGCCTGCACAACGATTCACGGAGGCGGCCCTGCAGCCGTTTCTGATTCCGGCTTCCGCCCCGGCTCCACGCCTGTGCTGTCGCTTGCAGCGCAACCTTGAGAACCGGCAGTGGTGCGTGGAGGGCGTGTATGACTAACCAGCCCTATGCGGAACTCCACTGTGCGAGCGCATTCTCGTTCCTTGCCGGTGCAACGCTGCCTGAAAAACTCATCGCGCGTGCCGCCGAGCTCCAGCTTCCGGCACTCGCGCTGCTCGATCGCAATGGCGTGTACGGAGCTGCGCGGTTTCACTCCAAAGCCGGCGCACTGGCAAAGGCGGGCGGCCCTCAAGTGCGCGCCCACTTCGGCGCTGAGATCAGTCTCGCATCTGCAACTACAACGGTTGCAAATGCCGCGAGGAGCCGTTTCACCGCGCATGGAATGGACCTGCCGCGGCTCCCACTGCTGTGCGCCACCCGCGAAGGCTATGCCAACCTGTGCCGCATGATCACACGCATGAAACTTCGCGCTGCCGGCAAGCAAGAAGGCGCTGCGACGCCGCCGGATCTCGAGGAATACGCCGGAGGCATGGTCTGCCTCACGGGCGGCGAAGAGGGACCGCTGCATGCTGCCCTCATGCACGGCGGCGAGCGCGAAGCCCGCGCTGTGCTTGAGCAACTCATTGCAATCTACGGCCGCGGCAACGTGTACGTCGAGTTGCAGCGCCACTACGAGCGAGATGAGGAGTGGCGCAACCAGGCCGCCGTGCGGCTTGCGCGCTCACTGCGCCTGCCGCTGCTCGCGACCAACGGCGTGCGCTACGGCACCCGTGCCGAGCGACCGCTGCTCGATGTATTCACGGGCATTCGCCACGGCGTGACGCTTGAGATCGCGGGACGCTTGCTGGCCCGCAATGCCGAGCGCCATCTGCGGTCCTCGAGTGAGATGTGCGCCCTGTTCGCCGACCTGCCGGAGGCGATCGCCAACACTGGTGAGGTCTCGAGTCGACTTGAGTTTACGCTGGACAAGCTCGGCTATGAGTTCCCTCGCTATCCCGTGCCTAACGGCGAAACCATGGCGTCGTTCCTGCGCAAGCGCGTGGACGAAGGCCTTCGCAGGCGCTACGGGCGCGATCAGAAACATCTGCTGTCGCCCGCGCGCAAACAGGCCGACAGAGAACTCGCATTGATCGAGCGGCTCGGATTTGAGGGCTACTTTCTCATCGTGTGGGACATCGTGCGCTACTGCCAGGAGAACGACATTCTCATCCAGGGGCGAGGCTCCGCGGCAAACTCTGTCGTGTGCTATGTACTCGAGATTACGGCTGTCGATCCGATCAGAATGGAGCTCCTGTTTGAGCGTTTTCTGAGCGAAAACCGGGGCGAATGGCCCGACATCGATCTCGACCTGCCCTCGGGTGACAAGCGCGAAAAAGCGATTCAATACGTTTACCGGCGATATGGCGAGCTTGGCGCAGCAATGACGGCGAATGTGATTACGTATCGTGGACGGTCCGCGGCGCGCGAGGTCGGCAAGGTGCTCGGCTTTGATGAAGACACGCTCAACCGGCTCTCGAGCCTGGTGGGCCATTGGGAGTGGAAAGCGGAAACCGACACCATGCCGAACCAGTTCGCACAGGCCGGCTTCGACCTGCGCCACCCTCGCATCGCCACTTACCTCAAGTTATGTTTGCAGTTACAAGACCTGCCGCGGCACTTAGGTCAGCACTCGGGGGGCATGGTTATCTGCCAGGGATTGCTCGACCAGGTCGTGCCACTCGAGCGTGCCTCGATGCCAGGCAGGACGGTGGTGCAGTGGGACAAGGAAGACTGCTCCGACATGGGTCTGGTCAAGGTCGACCTGCTTGGACTGGGCATGATGGCTGTAATCGAGGACACGATCGAGCTCGTGCGCACTCACCAGGGCAAGGAATACGGCCTACACTCGCTGCCGCAGGATGACCCCGCTGTCTACGACACACTGTGCCGCGCCGATACGGTCGGCATGTTCCAGGTGGAAAGCCGGGCACAGATGGCGAGCCTGCCGCGCAACATGCCGCGCGTGTTCTATGACATCGTCGTGCAGGTTGCGATCATTCGCCCGGGGCCGATCGTTGGCAAAATGATGCACCCCTACATGCGCCGGCGGCAGGGGCGCGAGCCCGTCACCTATCCTCATCCGTCGCTTGAGCCGGTTCTGCGCCGCACCCTGGGGGTTCCGCTGTTTCAGGAGCAGCTGCTGCGCATGGCGATGATCGCGGCCGGCTTTACAGGCGCGGAAGCCGAAGAACTGCGCCGGGCTGTGGGGATGCGGCGCTCTCGCGAGCGCATGGAGCAGCTCGTGGTGAAACTGCGCGCCGGGATGAAGAGCAAGGGTCTCGACGAGAACACGCAGGAGCACATTGTCAACAGCGTTTCTTCGTTTGCGCTCTACGGATTTCCGGAAAGCCACGCGGCCAGTTTCGCGCTGATCGCGTATGCTTCGGCTTATTTCAAGGTCCACTACCTCGCAGAGTTTACCGCGGCGATGCTGAACAACCAGCCAATGGGCTTCTACATGCCCGCGGTCCTTGTCAAGGATGCGCAGCGCCACGGTCTGCGCGTCAAGCCTGTGTGTGTGCAGCGGTCCGGGTGGCGGTGCACGCTTGAGAGCGAAGGGG
>CAXTSA010000224.1:0-5137 GCA_964246755.1 uncultured Acidobacteriaceae bacterium | reverse complement strand
GCTTAAGGCCCAATATGTAGCCGCATCGCAAACCGGCGGTCCCAATCCTGGGTACATCGGCGGCGGCGGTGCTTTGAAGGCGACCGGTATATACGGGGCGCCTTACCTGACCCCGTACTCGATCCAGTTCAATGGCGGTGTGCAGCGTGAGCTCGCCAAGGGAATGATTCTTACCGTCGATTACGTCCACAACGCGACGCTTAAGATTCCGCTCTTGATCGATGTGAACCATGTCGGCGCAGCGCGCTATTTGAATACGGCAGCGGCAAAGGCAGCCATTGCGGCGACTCTGCAGAAGTGCGGAGCGACCTCCATTGAAAACGCAACACAGCCCGGCGGCTGCCCAGCGAATCCAGCAATCAACTTTGCAGGTGGTTCAGGCCCCCAGGGTCAAGCTACCATTGCAGAATTTGCTGCGAACGGTTTAGACTCCGGAAACCAATATAGCGGCGGCTATCCTGCTGCATCCCAGGGACTGGCACCTGCAGCCTTCGGTGGAGCAAACCCGAACGTCGGCCTCGGCGAGTTCATCCTGCCGGTCGGCCGTTCCGGTTACGATGCGCTACAGATTGTTCTGCGGCAGCAAGTCTCGCATCCTGCACCGGGCATCCTGAGCGGTAATTTCCAGGCCTCTTACTCTCTCTCTAGGATTGTCAGTCCGATCGACGGCGAGAACAATGCCAACTCTGGAGATCAGTTCTTTAACGCGCGACCGTATGATTTTGACGATCCGAACAGGCTGCAAGGCCGGTCGAACCTGGATCGCTCCAATGAGCTCAGCTTCGGCGGCAGCATCGCCGTAAAGTACGGAGCGACGATTGGTCTTATCGGTCACTTCTACTCCGCGGGCGCCACCAGCCTCAGCCTGGACAACAGTTCCGGCACGGCAGGTGAAATCTTCCGGACCGATGTCTCGGGAGACGGCACGACGGGCGATCTTGTCCCAGGAACTGGTCCCGGCTTCTACATGCACCAGGTGAAGGGGGCGGGTCTTAACAGTCTGATCAACAGCTACAACGCCGCCAATGCAGGAAAGCCGACTCCGGCTGGACAAGCACTGATTAACTCAGGCGTTTTAACGTCGGCACAGCTCGTCGCGCTGAACGCCGTACAGCAGCCGATCGCACTTGCTCCTACAACGCCAATCAACAATCCGGCGTTCCGGGCATTTGACGCGAACGTTGGTTACCCGATCCAGCTTGGCCGCTTTCGTGAGGGTTTGAGTCTTGAGCCCAGGGTGGCGATGTACAACGTTGCCAATATGAGCAACTTCACCAGCACTGGCCTTACCGGCCAGTTACTCAACGTAGCCGATGCAGGAGGAACCGTGGGTACGGCGAACAACTACCTGAACGGACCGAACAATCAGACTGTTGCGGACGGTATTCGCACCCAGCGCGGTTCGGGCACCTTCGCGCAGGGTTCGCCACGCACCACAGAGTTCGAGCTCAAACTGAACTTCTAGGCCGGCTCGCTGGACGATTCAAGGCTGTAACTTGCAGGGAGGGGCTCCGGCTCCTCCTTTTTTCTTGCGCGTAAGCAATGCCTCACAGGTCGCGGGCGCCTTCGACACCGTGAGAGCAAGCCGGTTCCCTCCCCACGCATCGCCTCCCGACGTTGCGATAGCATCCGAACAGTCATGCTCTGCTTTTACTCTGAAAGGCGACCCTGCCTGTGATTGCTTCCTTTCTTCTGTTTCTGCTGGCCGCTTCCCCTTCCACGCTGAACGGCAACTGGCTTACCCCTCAAAAAGATGTGGTGCAGGTCTACGCTTGTGGCGACAGCCAGCTCTGCGCCCGCGTAGTGACGATCGGCCGCAAGGATGTTCCAAGGGTGGATGTGAATAACCCGGACAATTCCCTGCGCAAGCGGGACCTGTGCGGGCTGACCATCGGAACCGGCTTCGCACCGAGCGGGGACGCGAGCGCCAAAGACGGCAAGATCTACGACCCGGAGTCAGGCAAGACCTACTCGGCGCAGATGCAGACAGCGGGAGACGAGTTGAAGCTGCGCGGATATATCGGCGTCTCCCTGCTGGGGCGCACCGAAACGTGGCAACGGATGAAGGGCTCGGTCGCGGACTGCCGCTAAGGATGTGCGGGCTTTCGGAGGCTACAACTTCGACGAACGCTGCACCTCGCGCACGCCTGCGACGCGGCGAAGCCCCTGCTGCAGGCGCCCGAGGTGCTGCAGGTCCTGCGCGTCAAGCGTCAGATCAATCAGCGCGCTGTCATTCGGCCCCGGGCGCGTGTCCATGGAGCGGATATTGGTGTTTTCCTCGCTTGCGGTCGCGGTAATGTCCTTCAGCATGCCGGGGCGGTCATCGCACACCACCGTGAGCTTGACCGGGTAGGTGGCGCGCCGGCCAGCCACATCGGCTTCGGCGCCGCCCCGGCCTTCGCGAGCCCACTCGACCCCGATCCGCCGGTCGGACTCATACAGCAGGTTCTGCACATTCGGGCACGTGCGCCCGTGCACGGCGACCCCCTTGCCGCGCGTGACATAGCCGATGATCTCCTCGCCGCGGATGGGGTTGCAACAGCGCGCGCGGTACACCAGCAGCTCGTTCGAGCCCTCGACCTCCAGCGTGTCCGAAGCAGCGCTCGCGTGCAATTGCAGCCGTTTCGCGTCCTCAGCGCTGGACGGCAGATTTGGCTCGTCCGGGGTCGCCTGCTGGTGCAGGATGCCGGGCGCGAGCCGGTTGAGCACCTGCCGGGCAGAGTACTTGCCGAAGCCGATCGCCGCCATCATGTCGCTGGGCGTGGCGACCGAGTAATCGGCGGCCAGCCGCGCGTAGTCCGACTCCTCGAACTTCGACAGCGCGATCTTGTACTTGCGGGCCTCGCGCTCCAGCAGCTTGCGGCCGATCTCGATAGCGCGCTCGCGCTGGTGCTCGTTGATCCAGTGCTTGATTTTATTGCGGGCGCGGGAGCTCTTGACGAACGTCAGCCAGTCGCGCGAGGGGGTGTGGCCATTCTGGGTGACGACCTCGACGATGTCGCCGTTGCGCAGCTTGGCCCGCAGCGGCACAATGCGCCCGTTGACCTTGGCCGAAACGCAGGAGTGGCCGACCTCCGTGTGCACGGCGTAGGCAAAGTCCAGCGGGCTGGCGGCCTTGGGCAGGGGGACGACCTTGCCTTTCGGCGTAAAGGTGTACACCTCTTCCGGGTACAGGTCGATCTTAAGCGTCGAGATGAACTCGTTAGGGTCGGTCATCTCGCGCTGCCACTCGACCAGCTGGCGCACCCAGGCGAGCCGTTGCTCATCGCGGGCCGACACAGGCGAGCCGCCGGCCTTGTACTTCCAGTGCGCGGCAATGCCCTCCTCGGCGATCCGGTGCATTTCCTCCGTGCGGATCTGCACCTCGAACTGGTGCCCGGCGTCGCCCATCACCGTCGTGTGCAACGACTGGTACAGGTTCGGCCTGGGCATCGCGATAAAGTCCTTGATGCGATTGGGCACGGGGCGAAACAGCGAGTGAATCAGCCCAAGCACGGCGTAGCAGTCCCCAACCGAGCCGACGATAACGCGCAAGGCGAGCAGGTCGTGCACCTGGTCCACCCCGGCGCCCGTCTCGGCTAGCTTCTGGTGAATTGAGTAAAGCCGCTTGATCCGCCACTCCACCCGCGCCTTCACGTTGTTCTCGGCGATCTTTTCCGACAGCAGGGCTTCCACGCCTGCTAAAAACTGCTCGCCTTCGGTCCGGCGCGACTCGATGGCCGCGTGGAGCTCGTCGAAGCCGTGCCGGTCCACGTAGCGAAAGGCCAGATCCTCGAGCTCGCCGCGCACCTTGCCCATCCCCAGGCGGTGTGCAAGCGGCGCGTAGATGTCGAGGGTTTCCCGCGCGATCGCGGCCTGGCGCTCGGGCTTCAGGTGCTCGAGCGTCCGCATATTGTGCAGCCGATCGGCCAGCTTGATCAGCACCACGCGCACATCGGTGACCATGGCCAGCAGCATCTTGCGCACGCTTTCGGCCTGGCGGTCTTCCCGGTTCGCGAACTGGATCTTGTCAAGTTTCGTGACGCCCTCGACAATATGCGAGACCTGCTCCCCGAACAGGGCGGTGATCTCGGGCGTGGTCACGGGCGTGTCCTCGACTGCGTCATGCAGCAGCCCGGCGGCGATCGCGGTCGAGTCGAGCTTCATCTCCGCGAGCACAATCGCGACTTCCAGGGGATGCAGCACGTACGGCTCACCCGAGGCGCGGAGCTGGCCGCGGTGGTGTCGCAGGCAGAACTCCCAGGCCTTGCGGATGATCTCGGTATCGTCAGATGGGCGATTGTGCCTGACCGTCGCGATCAGCCGGTCATAGAGAGGGCCGGTAACAGCGGCAGTCGCTTCGTCATAGCGGGCCAGAACTTCAGCGGTGTACGCAGCAGCGGGCGCGGACTGTTTCCCAGGCGCAGGCGTCTTCGCCGGGAGAGCGCGACGGGGCTGATCAGGTTGCGCGGGAATGGTTTGCGCGGGCGCCATAGCTGATTATAGGCAGGGATTGGCGCTTTTACCACACCGGGCGCTTCCGCGTCAGCCCCTTGGCGAATCCCGGCGTTCTCTCTCCAGGCGATAACTACTCGGATACGAAAGAGCGCGTAGCCGAGTACCGGAAGATGGGCGTGTCCGCGATCTGGATCATCGACCCGAACACGCGGACCGGACAGATGTGCGCGGGCGACACCTGAACCGAGCGCGCACCCTTCGCGTTTCCGAAACTCCGATCTACGTCGATCTCGACGAACTGTTCAGCTATCTCGATCGCCCCGCGACTCAGGTTCGCTTGCGCGCATAGCTTCGATCTCCCGCCACATGGCCGCCCAGGTCGTATCCCAGGAGTTGGCAGCGAGCTTTACGCGTACCGCCTCCTGCCACTCGGGCCTTGCCGCCCACAATGCCGCATCGAGTGCGGCGGCAAAATCTCGCGCATCCCCTGCGATCGCGACCAGGCCTTCATCGCCATACCCGCTGACCACATCGTGAATGGGCGTGGAAACAACCGGCTTCCCGGCAGCCAGATACTCAGGCGTTTTCGTCGGCGAGATGAAGCGGGTCGACTCACTGCGCGCGAAAGGCAGCATCGCGACGTCCCAACCGGCGAGGTACGCAGGCAGCTCCGCATACTTCTTTCGGCCGAGATAGTGGA
>CAXTSA010000223.1:0-5173 GCA_964246755.1 uncultured Acidobacteriaceae bacterium | reverse complement strand
TCTCGCCGTTGATCTTCACCGCTGCCGCTTCGGCCTTCGGCGCCCAGATAGTAAACGTGTGCATAAGTTTGCCGCTCTCCCCCGCACGGGCATTTCCGCTTCACATGCAGACCGACCTACGGCACTCTGCGTGGCTTTTCCGTCAAGAAAAGCCACATGCCACAAAATCTTGTCCGATACATCTGAAAAAACAAATGCTCTACGTGCTTCCTTCTGTAGATGCCTGTTTACCCGGCTTGCCTGCTTCCTTGTTGCCGCTGCCGGAAACAGTGTCGGAAGGGTGCGGGTCCAGTTCCGGCGTGTTTGCCGGTGCCTGCACCTTCTGCTCTCCGGCCGGCTTCGAGACCCGGGTGCGCCGCTCGTGCCTGGCCCGCAATTGCTTCTCGCCGCCCTCCAGGTCGAAGATGGCGTTGACCATCGCGATATGCGAGAAAGCCTGCGGAAAGTTCCCTACCTGCCGCCCCTTCACCGTGTCATACTCCTCCGCCATCAGGCCCAGGTCGTTCCGCAGTGAGAGCAGGTGCTCCAGCAGTTTGCGCGCGTCCGCCTCCCGTCCAATCATCTTCAAGCAGCTCACCATCCAGAACGAGCACGCCAGAAACGCGCCTTCGCCCTCCGGCAGCCCGTCCGCCGACTTGCCCGTGTCATAGCGCAGCACCAGCCCATCACGCACCAGCCTTGTCTCAATCGCTTCAATCGTGCCCTTCACCCGCGGATCGGAGGGCGGCAGAAAACCAACATGCGGCATTAGCAGCAGCGAGGAGTCCAACTGGTGACCGCCATACACCTGCGTAAACGCACCCAGCTTCTTGTTGAAGCCTTTCTTGCAAACCTCGGCATGCACCTGATCGCGCGCCGCGCGCCAGGTATCGAGCGGCGCGTCCGCTCCCGTGTGTTCGGCGATTGCGACCGCCCGGTCCAACGCAACCCACACCATCATCTTTGAGTAGGTAAAGTGCTGCGGCCCGCTGCGCGTCTCCCAGATACCCTGGTCCGGTTGCTGCCATATCTTCAGCAGGTGGTCGATCAGTAACTCCTGTAAGTGAAGGTCCACCTTGCGCGGCTCCTTCACGCCGGCCATCGAGTGGAAGAAGGCATCCATCACTTCCCCGTAGATATCCAGCTGCAACTGGTCCGCCGCGGCATTGCCGATGCGCACCGGCTTTGAGTTCTCATAGCCGCTCAGCCATGTCGCCTCCCACTCCAGCAGGTTGCGCTCACCCGAAATACCGTACATGATCTGCACCTGCTCAGGACTGCCGGCGATGGCTCGCAGCAGCCAGTCCTGCCAGGCCTCGGCTTCCTTGTAAAAGCCGCCGTTCATCAGCGCCAGCAAGGTAAATGTCGAGTCACGAAGCCAGCAGTACCGGTAGTCCCAGTTACGCTCACCGCCCAGCGCCTCGGGTAGCGAAGTCGTGACCGCGGCCACCACCCCACCGGTGGGCCGGTACGTCATCGCCTTCAAAGTAATCAGCGAGCGCTGCACGGCTTGGCTGTAACGCCCGATCGGCGTACATTTTGACGACCACTCCGTCCAGTAGCGCTTTGCTTCTTCTAACTCATCATCCGGGTCAATCTCCGGCGGCTCCCCTTCGGCCGCGTGCGCATACGAGAGCGTCAGCCAGACATGCTCCCCTTCGCTCACCGTGAAGTTCGTCACAGTCTTTTCGTCCTTGCCGTGCGTCTGCAGGTTTGTCCGCAAAAGCATCATGTGCGGACCCGCAATCGCGCGCACCACCCGTCCCTCGTTTGTCACCCAAGGCACAGAACGTCCATAGTCGAAGCGAATGCATAACTCCATATGCATGGCTACCTCGCCCTGGATACACTCGACTTTTCGCGCAATGTGCGAGTGAACACCGCGCGACGGCATGAAGTCAGTCACGCACACCACGTCTTCGCCGCGGGTCCACTTTGTTTCAAGCACCAGCGTTTCCGGTATATAGCGCCAACTCGCCTCCCACGCCTCCTCATCGGGCGCCGGCTCCGCGGGAGCAAGCAGCCAGCGACCGTTCCCCTCGTCACCCAGCAGCGCCGCAAAGCAAGCATCCGATGCGAAGTTAGGCCAGCATAGCCAGTCGATCGAACCATTCTTACCGACCAGCGCCGCCGTTTCGCAGTCGCCGATCACCCCGTAGTCTTCTATCTTCTGCGCCATCGCCTATTGCTCGTGGTAAGACCGCGAAAGTCCGCCGTCTATCGTGAAAGTTGCGCCGTTCACATACGACGCTTCGTCAGAAGCAAGAAACGCCACTAATCCCGAGATATCCTCAACCGAACCCATGTAACCCAGGGGAATCTGCTCCCGCAGGTGTTCCAACTTATCCCCGTCGTGCATCAGAGAGGCGTTGATCGGCGTTTTCACCGCGCCAGGCGCGACATTGTTGATCGTAATGCCGAGCGGCCCAAGCTCCACCGCGAGGTCGCGCATCATCATGCGCAGCCCGCCTTTGCTCATGCAGTAAGTCGCGAAGCCGGGAAACGCCATATCTTCGTGGACGGAGCTTATATTGATCACTCGTCCCTTCCTGCCGTTCTCGCGCAGCTTGCGCACAAAGGCCTGCGTCAGGAAAAACGGCGCTTTCAAGTTCACGCCCAGGACAGCTTCATACTCCTCTTCGGTCACGTCCCAGAAGTCCGCTTTCTTTTCCACTCCCGCGTTGTTCACCAGGACGTCGCAAGCGCCATAGGTCGCATACGCCACCTCGATCAGCTCCCGCACCTGGTCCAGTCGCGTCACATCCGCGCCAAAGCTGACCGCGACGCCGCCCGCTTCCGTAATGGCGTCCACCGTCTGCCGCGCCCCTTCGTCACTGCCTACGTAGTCCACCACCACCCGTGCGCCTTCCTTGCCCATCCGCTTCGCGATTGCCGCGCCGATCCCCGACCCCGCGCCGGTCACAATCGCGACGCGGCCCTCAAGAAAACCCATGCTTTCTATCCCCTGCTCTTTTCAACAGCCAGCGGGTAAGATGCAGGCGGAATCGGAAAACAGGACAACCGCAAAGCAAAAGGCCGCGGCTGCCGGCAGGCTTTTCCTTCCAGTCCAAACCCTATTCCCACTCAATCGTCCCCGGAGGTTTCGAGGTAATGTCATAGACCACGCGATTGATCCCGCGCACCTCATTCACAATCCGGTTTGAGATGCGTCCCAGCACCGCGTACGGCAGCTGCACCCAGTCCGCCGTCATGCCGTCTTCCGAGTGCACGGCGCGGATCGCGCAGGTGTACGCATACGTCCGCTGGTCCCCCATCACCCCCACGCTCTTGACCGGCAAAAGCACCGCGAATGACTGCCATATCTCCCGGTACAGCCCCGCCGCCTTGATCTCCTCCACCACGATCTCGTCGGCCTCCTGCAGGATCCGCACCCGCTCCGGCGTCACTTCCCCCAGGATTCGCACGGCCAGCCCGGGCCCGGGAAACGGCTGCCGCCCCAAAATGTCTTCCGGCATCCCCAGGTCGCGCCCAATCCGCCGCACCTCATCCTTGAACAGGTCGCGCAAGGGCTCGATCAGCTTGAGCTTCATCCCCTCCGGCAGCCCGCCCACATTGTGGTGGCTCTTGATCGTGTGCGAAGGCCCGTGCACCGACGCCGACTCAATCACGTCCGGGTACAGCGTCCCCTGCACCAGCCAGTCAATCCCGGACGGCCCTGGACGGGACGGCCCAAGACCGGATGGCCCAAGACCGGACGGCCCGGTACCGGAGTCATTCGCCCCCGCAATCCGCGCGGCCTCCTCGTCGAACACCGCGATAAACTCGCGCCCAATCGCCTTGCGCTTCGCCTCCGGGTCGCTCACCCCGGCCAGCTTCGCCAGGAAACGCTCGCTCGCATCCACCGCAACCAGGTTCAGCCCCAACTGGCGCAGGTTCCTCTGCACCTTGCCGAACTCGTCCTTGCGCAACACGCCATTGTCCACAAACACGCAGGTAAGCTGGTTCCCGATCGCGCGCGCCACCAGCACCGCCGCCACCGAGGAATCCACCCCGCCCGAGATCGCGCAGATCGCTTGGCCCTCGCCCACGCGCGCGCGAATTGCTGCAGTCGTCTCCTCGATAAAGTGCCGCGGCGTCCAGTCCGGCGTAGCCGCGCAAATGCCCAGCACAAACCGGCGCAGCAGCTCCGTCCCCTGCCGGGTGTGCTGCACCTCCGGGTGGAACTGCACCGCCCAGATGCGCTCGGCGGGGTTCGCGATCCCGGCCAGCGCATTCGGCGTCCTCGCCGTCACGTGGAAGCCGGCCGGCAGCTCCAGCGCCTCATCCCCATGCGACATCCAAACGCGCATCGTCTCCGGCAGCCCGGCAAACAGCGGCGTTTCTAAGTCCACCAGCGTGACCTCCGCATCGCCATACTCGCGCCGCTCCGCCGGCCGCACCTTGCCCCCAAGCCGGTGCACGATAAACTGCAACCCGTAGCAGATGCCAAGCACCGGCAGCCCCAGCGCAAGCACCGCGGCGTCGGCCTGCGGCGCATCCGCGTCGTACACCGACGAGGGGCCGCCTGAAAGAATGATCCCGCGCGGATGGAGCGCCTCAATCTCCGCCACCGAAGCCGTGCACGGAAGCACCGCGGAAAACACGTTCAGCTCGCGAATCCTTCGCGCGATCAGCTGCGTATACTGCGAGCCAAAGTCCAGAATGACGATAGAAGAGGAAACGCCGGTAGCCACCCGTCCAGTCTAAAGCCTTGTCTTGACCGGGCCCGGGCCGGCTACTGGGCCCGGCCGGCTACCGGGCCGGCTACTGGCCCCGGGCCAGCCTCGCCTCCCCGCAGCGTTCGAACCAGCCCCAGCAGCGTGAACAGAATCCCCAGCCTCGCCGCGTCGGCTGCCACCAGCGGCAGCAGCGAAAGCACAATCCACCACAGGAACATAGGCCACCCTCGATCGAAGGGGGTCGGGAAAAACGTGCACACCACCACGATCAACAGCAGCGCCAGCCGGGAGCGACGCGCCGCCTTGCGCAGCGAAGTCGCCGGCAAAGCCGCCATTCCGTGGTACAGCCGCCACGCCTGCGCGTAAGCCTCGGCAAACGGAATCGGCTCCAGCAGCCCAATCGCCATCGAGAGCACCAGCGTTCGCGCCACCCTCGGCCAAACCGCCAGCAGCAACCCCGTGCCGCCCGCCACCAGCGCCGCGACCGAGCGCCAGCATCCAGGTGGTGCGCGCCA
>CAXTSA010000222.1:0-5184 GCA_964246755.1 uncultured Acidobacteriaceae bacterium | reverse complement strand
GACCAGCTTCCCCGGTCCTCCCGCGCGCTCCGGACTCTCAGGACGGCAATTTCATGGAGCACAGTACTGTAACGCAACTCAGCCTTGCCTAGAGTGAGCCGCCGTATCTCTTAAGACGGTTGCGGCACCGGTCCGTCGGGCTCTCTCCAGAGCTGAGCGGCGATGGGCAGGGTGACTATAGCAACTGTCGTCCATACAAGCCACACCGGCGGATCCAATACCTTGAGGAGAGCGTCCGGCCCGGGACGGCGCGAATACCAGAGCAGTAGACTCCAGTAAAGCGCTGTAAGGACGGCAGGTAGGAACCGGAAGCGCTGCCACCGTTGAAACCACGCCTGCCTTTGTGGACTGGAATCCGGAGCCGTCGGCGGCCGGCGCATCAGGTAGGTTCCGACGCGATATTTGGAAAGAAGCTCTTGCTGCTCTCCCTCGTCCAGGTCGTCAAATCCTTTTCTGTACTGCAGCTGTGCCCGATCTTCGAGGTTCGATACTGAGATGTACTTTGATGGCTTACGAGGGCGCGTAACTGCGCTAGTGCTCCAGCAAAGCAGCAGGAGTGCCCATGTCCACCCTGCGTCTTTACCCGGCTTGGCCAGGCAGGAAAGCGCAATGGAAATCGCCATCGCTACGTAAAACGACCCGACAAATCTGCGCCGACCTTTCCGCGTACCCAGCGTGCTGCTGCCGTAGGACTGCCGAAAGCCCATACTCGTCTTTTCCCGCATTGGCCTGCTCCCTCCGCTACGGCTGTGACCCGGTTGCCTTTCCTTCGGCGGCTGCTTCGATCGCGGCTCGGGTTTTCGCTCCTTGGTCCAGCTCGCGGTAGATCTGCTCGTTGCGCATGATGGCCTGCACGTAGTCGCGGGTTTCGGTGAAGGGGATCGACTCAACCCACTCGTCGATGCCGGTGTAGTCGCCGGAAGCCTGCCAGTCCGTGACGCGGCTGTCTCCCGCGTTGTAGGCGGCGAAGGCATACTCCTGACGATCGCCGAACTTGTCCAGCGTTTGTTTGAGGTACGCGCAGCCCAGCTTGACGTTGATCTCCGGGTCGAGCAGCGCGTTCGCGTCGAGGTGGGTGCTGTAGCCGGTTTTGCGTGCCATCTCTTTGCCGACGGAGGGCAGCAACTGCATAAGCCCGTAGGCATTCGCGTAGGAGATCACGCGCGGGTTGAACTCCGACTCCTGCCGGATAAGCGAGGCGACCATGTACGGGTCGAGCCCGTTAGCGGCGGCCTCGCGCTGGATGGCCGGCCAGTACTGCTCGGGAAAGAGGATGCGCCAGTAGTCGAGCGGCAGCTCGTCGATCGGCGCCGAGGTGTAGAAGGGGATCGCTTTTTTCAGCGAGCGCATGGCGCGATAGGCTTCTCCGTAGCTCGCATACAGCTTGGCCTCGGCGAGCGAGCCCCAGCCGTCGGAGCCCTCGGCCGCGTGGATCTCCTGGGCCAGGTAATCGTTGAGCCCGGCGTTGGCCAGCAGGCGCGCCTTGGCCAGATGCGGGTCATCGTTCGGGACATCCTCGGTCAAGGTCGGGATCTGCTCGGGCTGCATGGCGTCGAGCGCGGGCACCGGGGTGGGGGTGACGGTGCCCATCGCGTCGAGGCGCTGCTTCGCGATGGCCGCGTAGTAGTAGTGCTGGAACACACGGGTTTCCGTCGTGAAGTAGGCGGCGGCCATCGCCTGGTCATGGACCTGATCGAGATACAAGCGTCCCCGCCAGTAGAGCGCCGGGGCTACGTTCTTTCCGTCGTGGAACTCCGTAAGTTGCTCGTCCATCAACTGCTCGGCCTGGGCGAAGTTGCGCAGGCGATAGGAGAGCCATGCCGCCCGCCAGTGCGCGTTGTCGGCGTTTTTTGAGTCGGGAAAGCGCCGGGCCAGCTCCGTGTAATAGGGGATGGCGGAGGGGTAGTCTTTGCGCAGCACATACAGGTTGCCGCTTGAGAACAGCGCCTCGGCAAGCCAGGGGCTCGCAGCGAAGCGTGTCCGCAACTGGTTGACCAGGTCTTGCTGCAGGCTTAGGTCGCTGCTGGAACGTGCCAGCTCCATAAGCAGGTAGAGCCGGTGAGCCCCGTTATCGTCGTTCGAGTCGGGGATGGCGGCGAGCGAGGCGCTGGAAAGCCGTTTCAGCTTGAAATCGCAGGTCGCCGCAGCGAGCAGCAAGCTGTCGCGCTCGCTGGGGCTCAGAGAGGCGTCCTGCGTCAGCGCACGGAGCTCGACCGAAGCCACGCTGTATTTGCCGCCCGAGAAGAGCGCGTCCGCGTGGCGCCGCCGCTCGGTGAGCGAGAGGGCCAGCCACTCCCCCGTGGACTGCAGGTGCGCCTGCGCCGCCGAGGCTTCCGGGCTCAGGGGAGCATCGGCCAGGATGCGCCGGTAAAGGGCCAGCGCTTCGGCGTTCTGATTTAGGGCTCCATTCGCTTTCGCCATGGCCAGCAGGTAGTCGGGTTTGGCGGCCAGCGGTTCGCCGGCATGCGCGCGCAGGACCTGTGCAGCGCGGTCCGCCTGGTTTTGCTGCAGGAGCAGGTTCGCTTCCAGAACCGGCATCTGCGGCGTGAAGATGCTGTCAGGGTACTTCGCCGCGAAGCCGCTCAGGATGGTGTCGGCTGCCGGGAGCTGATTGGACTGGAGGTTGGCCTGCGCGGCGAAGTAGTCCGCGTAGTCGTCGAGGGTGTTGCCCCCGGCGCTCGCACTGCCGAGAGCCGCCAGCGCGTCCCCGTAGCGGTGGTCGAGCAGGTACGCGTGGCCCAGTGCAAGATAGGCGGCCGCCGCCGGGGCGCCGGTGTGCGCGTGAGCATAGTTCTCAACCCCGGCATAGGCCGCCGGGCTGCGATAGTTGCCAAGCTGCTGGGCCATGGGCCGCAGTTGCGTAGAGGCGACAAAGGCGTGCTGCAGCTGCTGTGTTTTGGCGATTTGCCGCGCCGACAGCGCGCGCGATTTCCCTTTGCGTTTGACGATGACCACGCGATGGACGCGGCTTCGAGCTCCCCGCCGCCCTCGCCCGGCGATTGCTGTTGCCCGGGCGCCCCGGTGCGCGCCCGCGTGGGCGGTCCCGTGAGCCGACCCGTGAGCGGGCGTGTGCTTTGCCGCTTTGTGCTGCGCCGCGGTCGCGCCGGAGGCGAAGGGCAGCAAGGTGGACGCTAACAAGAGCAGGGCCGTTGCTGCGCCGCGGGCGACCGGGAGAGAGTTGAGGCGGGGGCGAATCACTGGATACGGGTTCCTTTCTCTTGAGAGTAAGCGAAGGACGGCAGAAAGCCGCGGGTGAAAAGTGGCGCCGGCATCACCGTCGTACCGCGAACAGCAAGGGAGGGGATGGCGTGCGGCTCGCGAGCGGACGCGATAGCATGGAGAATATCGGGGTAATTTCGCCCCACTTTACGAAAGGGAGCGAAAAGCTGAAACCACAATCCATGCCTCCCATCCAATCTGAAACGCAAGAGCCGAACAACGCCGGCGGCGTTGCACAGCCACCGCCAGTCGCGCAAGTCGCGGTGGAGCAGCACCCGGACGTCGAATTGGTAAACCTTGCGAAAGCGGGTGATGTCCAGGCATTTGAAAAGCTGGTAAAGCAGTACGATCGGCAGGTGTTTCGCATAGCGCAGCACATTACGCAAAACCGCGAGGACGCGGAAGATGTGGTGCAGGACGCGTTCCTGAAGGCCTATGAAAAGCTGAATCAGTTCCAAGGCAATTCAAAGTTTTATACCTGGTTGGTGCGCATCGCGGTGAATGAAAGCCTGATGCGGCTGCGCAAGCGGCGCACCGGGCGGCTGGTTTCAATCGACGAGGACGTGGAGACCGAGGATGGTTCCATGCCGCGTGAGTTGGCTGACTGGGGACCGAGCCCTGAACAGCAGTACGGGCAGTCGGAACTTGCGGAGATTTTGAAGAAGACGGTGAACGGGTTGCCGCCGGGATTCAGGGTGGTGTTCGTGCTGCGGGATGTAGAAGGTTTGTCGACCGAGGAAACGGCGGAGACGCTGGGTTTGAGTGTGCCGGCGGTCAAGTCTCGCCTGCTGCGGGCTCGGTTGCAGTTGCGGGAGCGGCTCAACCGGTACTTCGGCAATCGAAGTGTGGACGGAATGGGCAACAAAGATGGGAATGGTGGCGCCAAGTGATCTGTTCTGAGTTTCTGCTGCACCTGGATGATCTGCTCGACAGCACCGTCGACCCAAGCCTGCGGTTGGCGCTCGAGGCGCACCTGGGCGCCTGCGAGCACTGCACCATCACGGTCACGACCACGCGCAAGACCATTGAGGTATATCGCTCAAACGTGCTGTACGACCTTCCGGATGCGCTGCGCGACCGTTTGCAGGCAGCGATCCTGGCGAAGTGCAAGAAGTGTTAAGGATTGTGATTGCGGGGCTGGTCCTGATCATCATCCTGCGGATGGTGAGCGGAAGATCGTCGCGTCGATAGACTGCTTCTAGTCCGGTAGGCGTTCGAGCACATCGAGCCGGTAGCGTTCGCGCCGTTCGCACTGGATCACTCGCCATTCCGGCCGCCGGGTCCAGGTGTCATGCACCTGATCGCCGGTGAGCGGATAATCCGGCACGGTGGGCGTGAAATGCACCAGCACCAAGTGCCCTCCCGCAGGCTGTCTTGCGGCCAGCAGCGTCGCGGCCCGGTGGAGGTCTTCCCGGTCCCAGTAGTACGCCACTTCAGAAATGATAATGAGATCGAAACAGCCAGAGGGCAGCTCGTGCGGCACTTGCATGCGCTCGAACTGTACGTGCGGCATCGCGGCCGAGCGTAGGCGGGCCTGGGCCAGCGCGGCCTCGGAAATATCGATGCTCAACAGGCTGTCGCAGCGCGTGCCGAGCTGTGCTGTCAGCACTCCGATGGAGCAGCCGATTTCGAGCGCGTTGCGGTAGCGGCTCTTCGGCAGGCTCGCGAGTGTGTCTCGATACTTCGCGGCTTCGTACTCGCTGGTTGCAAACTCCCATGGGTCGCGCGAGTCCTCATAGATGCGGTCGAAGTATTCGGCGGGCAGGGAAGGCAGAGGTTTGGGCTCGTTCCAGTGGTCGGCAGCGAGCGAGTTTGCGCCATGCGCAACCTTCCTGAGCGAGGCACGGCCTACGTCGGCGAGGGTTTGATCGGGCGCCGGCTGACGCAGGTACATGGTGAGGTCGCGAAGGATGCGCTCAAACGGGGCAGGCCGCAGCAGGCCATGCGCGCCGATGCCGCTGATGA
>CAXTSA010000221.1:0-5202 GCA_964246755.1 uncultured Acidobacteriaceae bacterium | reverse complement strand
GTCGGGCTGTCGGAGTCGATCAGGCACACCGCGGAGAAGCCGCAGGCAAACAAGGCCCCGGCTGTGGCGAGCAGCCGCGCGCAAAAGCCGTCGCCCCGCTGCGGAACGAGCAGCGTTGTCTGCGGCAGGATGCCGGTAAATGCGCTCTCCTGCCCGACCGGCGTGTAGGAGACGACGCAGTTGGCCGCGCACCGCCCGGCAGCCGCGCGGAGGTTCGCGAGGGTATCGCGTAGGAAATCGGCATTGAGCGCGGCGGCCTGCTCCGGGGTGAGCGGGGGGCTCAGGCGGGTTTTCACCTTGCCTGGAACGGGCGCCTTTGCCATGACGGCGAACGCGCAGCGGTTGCGGAACTCCTCCGCGCGGCTGGCCGGATCGAGGATACGAAACCCGTGGCTCACGAGGCTTTCTCGCACAGCGCGTACTGGTAGCGCTTGTCCTGCCAGGTGTCGACCTTGCTCCAGGGCTGCCCGCCGATCAGGCCCTTGAACTCGGACTTGCTGAGCACCTCGCACCGCACCGGCGTTTCGCTGTCCGGGCTTCCGCCGACCAGCCCTTCGAAGGCGCGCATGAACCAGAGCGGCACCGCAGTGCGCAGGGCGGAAGTAGGCTCCGCGATAAAGAAAATCCCGCCTGGCCTGAGGGTTTCGAAGATGGCGCTGAGCACCCGGTCTCGTTCGGCGAGAATCAGGAACAGGCGCGAGGCGATCACCGCGTCCGCGGCTTCGAGGCTGCAGAGATTGTGCGCATCGGCGCGCAGGAAACGGCAGTTTTCGAGCTTGGCCCGGTGGGCCTGCAGGCGGGCATGCGAGAGCAGCCGCTCGGAGGTATCGACGCCGGTGGTCTGCATGTACGGGAATCGCGCGGCCAGGCGGCGCGAGTAAAAACCCGGGCCGCAGCCTACTTCAAGCAACTGGATATGGGGGTGGGAGCGGAGCAGGGGCTGAAGAGCGGTGGCGATGGTCTCGGTATGGTCTGCGAACAGGCGCTCGCGACAAAGCGAATAGATCCACCAACAGCGGTCGAATACGGGATCGGCGGTCATCTGCGAAGCATTCGGAATCAAACGACTACTCTCCCTGCGGTACGTAAGCTCTGAAGCCAAGCATAGCTGCCCGGGTGCCCACCTTTGCAAGGAAAACGCGGAGGCTTAAAAAACCGGCGTACCGCAAGGGGAAAAAGGTGGCGCTCTTTCCCATTTGCGGAAAAAAGGTTGTAACTTATCCCGCTCGTGGCAAGTCTTTGCTTGTGGCGGGGCAACGCGCTGGAGTAGAGCTTGGTATAGCTGGACAGGGGAAAGGCACGCCGGGTCGATGGGAGCAACGGAAATGAAGCAGGAGGCGGAGACAAACGCTCCAGCGGAAGCAAGCATCCGCCTCGAGCGCAAGCATCCGCTCGCCATCCGCTGGATGCACTGGGTCAACTTTCCGGTGCTGTTCGTCATGATCTGGAGCGGGCTGCTGATTTACTGGAATGACTCGGACAATGCCTACCGGCACCCGCATGCGGTGTACCGCGTCGGGGTGGGCCACTGGACGCTCGCGCGCTTTTTCCCGGATTGGTTCTGGAAAGCGATGGACGCGCCCTACCACGTCACGATAGGACTGGGATACCACTTCTTTTTCATGTGGATCTTCGCGCTAAACGGAATCGCCTACGTGCTGTTTCTCGCGCTCTCGGGCGAGTGGCGATTCCTGCTGCCCGAGCGCCGAAGCGTGCGGGACGCGATGAAGGTGACGCTGGTGGACCTGCACCTGAGCAAGGGTTTGCCGGCGCAGACCAAGTACAACGGAGCCCAGAGAATCGCCTACACGAGCGTGATTTTGATGGGGTTTGGCGCACTCATGACCGGGCTCGCGATCTACAAGCCGACGCAGACGCACTGGGTCACGACCGTGCTGGGCGGCTACGAGATGGCCCGGTGGGAACACTTCTGGCTGACCCTGGGCTTTGTGGCGTTTTTTTTCGTGCACGTCGCGCAGGTGACGCTGGCCGGGTGGAACAACTTTCGCAGCATGGTGAGCGGACTTGAGGTAAAGCGCGTCGAGGAGCCCTCGCTCGAGGCCGAACGGAGGAGCTGGTAATGCCAGAGGACGGAGCGAGGAACGTCCCAGGGGAGCCGGAGGACCGGGCGGAACACCAGGCAAAAGACCAGGCAGGAAAGCAGGCGCAAGACCAGGCCGAAGACCAGGCAGAAGACCAGGCAGAAGACCAGGCGGAACACCGGCTAGAAGAGCAGGCAGAGAAGCCGACCGCGGAAAGCGCAGCGCCCTCAGGCGAGCCCTCTGCCGCGCAGCACGGCGAGATGCGGCCCCGGGACCCTAGCAGCGCCGACGATGTGCTGACCCGGAAGATGCCCGGGCATGAGGCAGGGGACGCGCGGGTACTGGCCGAGTCAGCAAAGCATACCCGGCGATCGTTCGCGATGGCCGCGGTCGGGCTTGCGGCTGGGTACGGCTTTTATCGCTGGGTGGGGCACAGCCGCGATGACGAGATGCAGCCGGAGCCGCTGCGGCGTGCGCTCGAGGCGAATGCGGCGATCTCCCGCGCGGTTTTCGACGAGCGCGCGCTGGCGCCGACCTACCCGCTGCGGCGGGCGGAAACCCTGCGCGTGAACGGCGTGTACGGGCTCAAGCAGGTGCTTGTGCCTGAGAGCTGGCGGCTGCAGCTGGTGGGTGCGCGCGATGCCGAGCGGGATCCGCGGTTTGTGAAGGATGTAACCGCGTGGGAGTACCGCTACTCGGCCGGCCCGGCTGGAGAGGACAAAGGGCACGATACGAAAGTTGCGCCGGGCGCGGCATCTCCGGGCGTAGCGCCGGCGGCCGACACAGCGGAAAAGATGGCGCCCGCGCCCATGCTCCCGGGGCAAAAGGCGCACCAGGAGCGCGCGGGACGAACGCCGCGGATGCCGCGCGGGCGGGAGGAAGCCGGGCAAAGCCGCTCCACGTTGATGCCGGGCACCGGCGGCCTGCTGCTGAGGATGGACGACATCGCGAAGCTGCCGCGGCATGAACTCGTAACGCAGTTCAAGTGCATTGAGGGCTGGAGCCAGATCGTGCACTGGGCCGGGGTACGCATGGCCGACTTTCTCGAGGCTTACCCGCCGGAGCCGATTGGCGGCAGGGAGCCTAAGTATGTCTACATGGAAACGCCGGACGGCGATTACTACTGCGGGTTTGATATGCAGGTGTGCCGGCACCCTCAGACGTTGCTGGTTACCGAAATGATGGGAGCGCCGCTAACCCAAAACCACGGCGCTCCGCTGCGGCTGCATATGCCTACAAAGTACGGTTACAAGCAGATCAAGCGTATCGGCCTGGTCAGTTATACAGACAGCAAGCCCGACGATTACTGGACCAAGCTCGGCTATGACTGGTACGCGGGGCTTTAGTTACCCCGACATTTACAAAGGAGACATCTCTTCAGTCAGGGCGGCTATAGCAGTTCTCGTACCGGTGTAGAGCGAGGATAGAGGATGTGTGACTTTTCTTGACGAAATGCCGCGTTGGGTATCGCTGGTCTTTTTACAAGTGTACGAGAACTGCTGTAGCCGTTCGTACGTCATTTGCTTCCATGCCAGCCGTAACTGGCCAGCAGATCGCCTTTTTCGCCGACAAGTAACAGAGCAGCGCGGCCACCCTCAAGTGTCCCAGTGAAGCTCTTATTGCTGCGCGTGTCGTGAAAGGAAACCGGCATGGTACCGGTCTCCGACGTAAGCACATACAAGGTCGCGTGCGGCAGCTTTGTCGGGCAGATCAGGATGCCCGGGTTTCTAACATCCGTTGTATACGTGGAACTTACACCAGCCGACTTCAAGGCATACGCGTAAACCTCTGCCACGGACTGCATATTGCTGTTCATCTCCAGCGGAAGCGCCGAGAACAGCACCTTGCCTTTGCCCAGCGGCAGCTCCGTCCAGCTCTGGCCGTTGGGCAGTGCCGCGCGGTCCAGGGTGGTTGTCTTTGAGCCGTCGTAGACGAGCGGAAGGTCGCCGGCGGGCGAGTGCAGCATCTCTTCACGCAACTGCAGCGGCGCGAGCGTGTAGGGGATGCCGAGCGTTTGCGCGCGGCCGATCTCGTGCCCGTGCGGATCCGCGCTGAACGGGCCCGAGACGAGCAGCACCGCACCCGCTCGCACCCGGGCCTCGATGTCGACCCAGGCTTTGTCGGTGAGGCGATACGCCGAGGGCAGAAGGATTAGTTTCGGCGAACCCAGGGTGTCGGTCTGATACTCGCCCACCGCATAGGCCTCGGCGCGGTTGCGCTGGTAAAGGACGCGCACGGCTGTTTGCTGGGCTTCGAGCGCCTGCGAGTTCAGAACCGAAAGCTGGAGCGACTGCGGCAGCACGATCGCTACCTCGGGCAAGATCAGCCCGGTCGCATACGGAGCGGCTGTGGTGGCGAACCGGCCCAGATCGCGCATCATCGCCTCCCACACCTTGGCCGAGCCGTCCGAGCGCTCGATGCCGAAGTCCACCTCGCGCGCCCAGTCCCACTGCATGGCGCCCGAGGATCCGGCGGCGAAGCCCAGCGCCCATTTGCGCTCCTCGATCGCGGTTCCGGTCAGCTCGTCGTAGCGCCAGGTGCCGTCGGGGTTCCAGGCGGGCTGGTAACCGGTTTCGCCTGTAATGTTTGCGAGGCCGGGCCGCTTGGCAACGACGGAGTCCCACAGGAGCGCGCTGTCCTGCCAGTAGGTGTGGTTCGTCGTAAAGGAGACGCCGGCGCCTGGGTCCGCAGCTGCGTAAAACTGGTTCAGAACGCGATCCGTGACGCCGCCCTCGTCCTGCCCCACGTTGACCAGCTGCGTGCTGCCCGCGCCGTGGATCGCTGCGACCATGCCGCGCACCCAGCCCGAAAACACGTTCTGCGCGAACAGGTTGTAGTCGAGCGCGCGCACCCCGTTTCCATTGCCGTAGCGGTCGTAATGCAGGTCCGCCTGGCTGGGCAGCGGAAGGCTTTTCCAGTCGCCAAGCTCCTCCGGAGTGACGCGCCAGGCATCTGCCAGCGCGGCCGGCGTGGTGTAACGATGTTCGAGCCAGGTGTGCCACGCGCTCACTTCCGCGGGGTCGTTGTTGGGCACGTTGCCGTGGAAAACGACCCGCGGATTGGAGAACGAGGGTTCGTTGATGAGGTCGTAGGAGAGCCAGGGTACTTTCGCGAAGCGGTCGACGACGGAGAGCACGTACTGCTGCTCGGCATGGACGGC
>CAXTSA010000220.1:0-5238 GCA_964246755.1 uncultured Acidobacteriaceae bacterium | reverse complement strand
GATACACGCGCGTCTGCCAATTCCGCCTCTACTGCTCATCCGCACACAGGCCTTGAAGAGGCTATGTGCAGTTCCAAGTCTCCCAAAGCGGAGTGCGTCTGTCAAATAAGTGGCCGCCTGCATCCTAAACCACTTTGGAGCAGTGTACGACTAGCGACTTTTCGCGACGGAGAACCACGCATATGAGGGAACCGGAGGCCGGGAGCATACCCGGTGGCCACGCGGCGGAGATCCGCCGTCTGGTGCACGACTTGAGCAACGCACTCGAGATCATTGTGCAGACAAACTACCTGCTGAAGCTGGGCAAACCCGATGAGACCAGCATGCAGTGGCTCACGATGATGGACACCGGCGTCAAACAGGCTACGGAGATCAGCGTTAACCTTCGCAGGTACGTGATGGAGAACGCCGCCGGCAGATAGCTCGGGTGACCTGGGAGCGCCGCAAGGGATTGCGCGCTCCCCGCTCGTCAGGAAACCAGCTTAGCGTCCAGCGTGAGTTTAGTATTGTTGGCGAAGAGCTTGGAGATAGGGCAGCCGTTTTTCGCCGCCTCTGCCGCCTTGCGAAAAGCCGCCTCGTCGGCGCCCGGCACTTTCGCCTCCGTTGTCAGGTGGATCGCGGTGATACCGAAACCTCCGTCCACTTTGTCGAGTGTCACCTTGGCCTCGGTTTTCAGCGACTCCGGTGTGAGGTTTGCCTCGCCAAGCTGCGCGCTGAGCGCCATGGTGAAGCAGCCTGCGTGCGCGGCCGCGATCAACTCTTCCGGATTGGTGCCCGCGCCGTTTTCAAAACGCGTCGAGAAGGAGTACTGCGTCTCCTTGAGCACGCCGCTCGCCGAGGAAACCGTGCCTTTACCGTCCCTCAATCCGCCATGCCACTGTGCCGATGCTGTGCGATCCATGTGTGTGTCTCCCTAGTTTGATTTCCGGCCTAATCTGATGCGTTCTACGGGGTGCCGGGCTCACGCTTGAGGCTCACGGTCTGCCGCAGGCCATCGGCGTCACCGCCGTGCTGGGTGAGGGTGCCGGCCAGCAGGTAAAAACCAAGCAACGCGGTGCTCGCGGCCACCCCCCGCTCCAGGTGGCCCGCGAAGCTGTAGGAAGTCCCGTGCACCACTCGCGTGGTCCACTCAACCGCGTGCCCGTCCGCGTGGGTGGTTGCGAACTCGAAGGTCACGGGCCCGGCATGCGGGTTCGGGTCCATGCTTTGGGTCATATACCCGCCGAGCTTGCCGCTTTCAAAATAGATGACGACCTCGCCGCCGCGCTGGTCCCCCGCGCTGCTGAAAGGGTACTCGCCTTCAGCTTCCGGCGGAAGACTGGTGTGCCCGGTCGCGAGTACCGGGTTGGCCTCAGCGCTCTCGCGGGCGGCCGAGCGCCTGTGCAGTGCCGGGTCGCCGGTCTGAGCCGGTGTTTGGGCCCGCGCTTGGGCCGGGGCTGCCTGGCGCGCGGATGCCGCAGCGACGCCTATGTATGCCATGGCCAGCAGCACTGCCGCCCTGCTCGCAAGCAGTTCCCGCCTACTGGCCCATGCTTTTCTTCCGCGCCGATTCGAACTCATCGCCAGCCTTCCACTCCGTCGTTGCGCCCGCGCTCGCCTGCCAGCCCAGCATCAGCCCGAACTGCGCCATGCGCGCATCGCCGCGGAAAACCATATCCGCGTGGTACTCGTCGCTGGGCTGGTGGTAGTGGTTCGCGGTGTAGTCCTTCATCTGCGCGTTGCCCCACGCGGCGTCGTGACCTTCAAACAGCGTCCCCTCGCCGATCGAGAATGAGGGAATGCCTACGCGCGCCAGCGAAAAGTGGTCGTAGCGATAGTAGCTGCCAGCCATGGGGAACTGGTCCGGCTGGATTGCCAGCCCGAACGCCTGCGCTGTCTTTTCGACCACGGGGTAGAACTGTGTCCGCTCTGAACCGCTCACCTCCGTGCTGGTCGGGATGCCGATCGGCAGCAGCTCGTCGTAGTTCAGATCGAGCGCGACGTCCCGCGCGGGAACAGGCGGGTGCATGCCCAGGTAGGCCGAGCCCAGAAGGCCCTGCTCCTCCGCCGTCACAGAGGAGAAATAAACAGTGTGCGGGGGCGGCGTGTCGGCCTGCGCGTAGGCCCGGCCCAGCTCCAGCAGGATGCCGCAGCCCGTCGCGTTGTCCGCGGCCCCGTTGTAGATGCCGTCGCCTTTTGCGTTCGGGTCGATCCCGAGGTGGTCGTAATGGGCGGAGTAAAGCACCGCATCCTTCTCCGAGGTGTCCGCGCCGTCGACTTTGCCGGCCACGTTGGTCGAGGTGTAGGGCCGCACCACGCTCGCCACATGCGCCTGCAAACGCACCGGGAGCTCCACCGGCTTGAACCCTCGTTTGCCCGCGGCATCCATCTCCTTGTCCAGGTCCAGTCCCGAGGCCGGCATCAGCCTCCGCGCCGGGTCCAGCTGGATCCAGCTTGCCGCGCCCAGGGTCGCCAGCGGATCGCCTTTCAAGTAGCTCTTCTCGACCGCCTGCGAATTCTGTACCACCGCCCAGGGATAGCTCGCGAGATCGGTGCGGTGGATGATCAGCACGCCCGCCGCGCCCAGGCGCGCCGCCTGCTCGTACTTGTAGGTCCAGCGGCCGTAGTAGGTCATGGTTTTGCCCTTGAAGAACTTCTCGTCTTCGGAAGCCGGCTCGTTCACGATGACGAGCAGCACCTTTCCTTTCACGTCGAGGCCTTTGTAGTCGTTCCAGCCGTATTCGGGCGCGTCGATGCCGTAGCCGACGAACACGATCGGCGCGTCGATGTCCGCGGATGCCTCGCCTCGCTCGTCCTTGACAACGAAGTCTGTGTTGTAAGCCAGCGGCATGGGTGCACCGGCTTTGGGCACCAGGGTGAACTTTGTCGCGGCCTCGTCGGTGTGCACGGCGTACAGATCGACCTTCTGGAAGAATGTTCCGCTGTCGCCCGCGGGTTTTACCCCGTTCAGCGCGAACTCGGTCGCGATGTACTCAGCGGCCAGCTCGGCGCCGCGTTTGCCTGGCCCGCGCCCCTCCAGCAGGTCGCTCGACAGAAAGCGCACATGCGCGCGAATCTTCTCAGGCTGGATCAGCGAAGCGGCCTGCTGCGCCGCCTGCGGAACGCCCCCGACCTCGGGCACCGGCGGCATGGCCGGCCTCTGCGCCAGGGCCGCCGAGGCGGCAAGCAGCAGGGAAGGGAAAAGCAGGTGCGCGGTCGTGCGTCGGGCCGTGTTGCGTGTCGTGCGAGGCATGCAGTCTCCTCTGGTTCGTCTGAATCTTCTTTTCGGGTAGGACGTTGTCCGAGCTTATTTCCAGACAAATCCGCGTACGGCGTCGGCTTTGCTCGCGGTCGAGCTGTAGGGGCACCGATTCCCATGGACAGGAGGAGAGTAGCAGCGAATCCCGTCGGCGCCGCCGGATTTTTCTTGCCGCCGGCGCCTTCGGACGCTGGTCGGATTACAGCGAGAGCGACTCGACGCCGTGGGGCTGCGCGGTCGCCGAAAGAATGGACGCTTTGATGGGGTCGGTCGCCGGAGCCTGGTGAGCGTGCCGCGAGGCTTCATGCGACCGGGGCGGCTGCCAGTCGCCGAGTTGCCTTAGGTCGGTATACCGGTCGGCACGCAGCAGCGTCCTCCACATCAGGCGAATGTCGGAGCGAAACGTGGCACCCGCCATATACTTCAAGTCGAGCTCCAGCTTGCGCGGGCTGATCAGGCGGCTGTGGCACTCCTCCAGAAACTCCTGCGGGATGTCGCGCAATATAAGTTCTTCCGAGGCGAAAGCCAGGGTGGCGGCGCCGGTAAGGCCTGGGCGGAAGCAGGTATCCGGAGAGTGAAGGCCGTTGTGGTGACCGGAGTGGTGCCCATTGAGCCGGGGCCGGGGTCCGACCAGGCTCATATCTCCGCGAACCACGTTGATCAGCTGCGGCAGCTCATCGAGCTTGTACTTGCGCAGCAGTTTGCCCGGCGCCGTCAAACGGTGGTCCCCATGGCTGGAGCGTTTCGAGCCCTCAACCGCATGCTGCATGGTGCGGAACTTGAGGATGGTGAACTCCTCCCCGTGCCGGCCGACCCGCTTCTGGCAGAAAATCGCGGGGCCTGGCGAGCTGAGGCGCACGAGCATGCCGAGCAGCAGCAGCAAGGGTGAGAACACGATCAAAATCGCGGCGGCGGCAATGGCGTCGAAAACGCGTTTGGTCGAGGACTGGCACCAGCCGCTGCAGGGGATATCCGGGTACGCTCGCGCCAGCGCCCGCCGCCTGAACCGCAGACGGCCACCGAAGCGCGGAAAGCGGGAAGCAGCTTGTCCCGGCTGTATCTCCCGCTGTGCGGGGTTTGTGGCCTGCGAGTCTTTCGCTTCTTTCACGTCTTCCGGCTGCGGGTTTTCTGGGAAAGGAGCCTGCATCTGCGAACCTAAAGGGTCGTGCGCGAATTTGAATGGAGACTCAAGCCTCGCAAGTCTACTTCCTTCCAGCAAGATAGAAGGATGAGGGTGGATGGTCAACCGCCGGGAATCACGGGAGTGACCGCGAGGGCGCTCTGCGCCGGGTTTCGGGCACCGGCGCCTAGTTCCCTTTTCATCCGCTCGAAAGCGGCCAAACCGGGGTTGACAACTTCTGATGGGTAAGACGGGTTATCCGGGCGCTTCTGCAATACCCGGGCATCTGCCCTACCCTCGGCCATCCGCTCCCGCAACGCACGAAGCGAGCCGCCCTGGCTCTGTCTGAAGCCGCGCGGCGAAATTATGCTACCGTAGCAATTGCCCGCACAGGTGTGTGCCTTCCTGTGACTGAGGTAATCAGAAATACGTTCCGCTTCGGATTCACTTTCGGGGGCGGCCGGCGAGGTTGCATTTGGTGAGGCGGTTCCGCCCGGAACATCGAGCTCACGCGGCGAGCGCGATGAAACGATTCCTTCTTTTTTCCATATTCTTCTCGATGTCGGTGCTGCTGCCGTTTGCAACGGCCGAGGCGCAGAGCTATACCGATCCTCTGCAAACGGGTTTGCCCTCCGCGCAGCCCCAGACAAACGACAGCAATTGCCAGGACCCAACATCGGCAACCTGTGTGCCCCAAAGCGCTTACGGAAATGACAACGGACGGATTGGCGCCTATGGGGCCTCGACGCCCGCCCCCGGCAACGCAAACGGCAGTGGACTCCCGGCCGGCGCGGTGCCGAACGCGAGCTACGGAACCGGCAATCCGCCGCTCACCGAGCCCAACTCCCGCGATGACCACGCTCTGCCGCACCAGTCGCGC
>CAXTSA010000219.1:3763-5296 GCA_964246755.1 uncultured Acidobacteriaceae bacterium | reverse complement strand
GAACCGCTCCGCCCACCCAATCAGCCCCAGCCCCGCCGCCAGCCCGATGCCAACCCGCGCCGGCGCTCCCAGCCACTCCCGATCCACGGCATACTTCAAAAACCACGCCGCCCCCACCAGCACCGCCACAATGCCGACCCGGTTGAACACCTGCGACCCGATCCGCGACTCCAGCGAGGGCTTCGCCGGTGCAACAAAGGAAAGCTCCGGCGACCCCGGCCGGCCCTCGATCTCCGAGCCCGAGGCCACCCGCACATCTCCGCGATCCACCCGCGAAGCGTCCGGCAGCCTCGACTCAAGCTGGGCGACCCGCGCACGCAGCTCCCGAATCTCTCTCCAGAGCCGCTCCGACTCCGGTCCAACTTCGGATGAATCCATGAACCGCACTCTATCGTTTTTCTTTCAGGGCAGTAAGTGCGGAGCGGTAACCACACAGCAGCGCATCCTCAGATCGTCAGCATCCGTCCTTAAAAGAGCGTTCTCGTGAAGCCAGGGCAGCACGTAAATTATCGAGGAAAGCCGGTCCGCATGTGCCGTATTTTTCGAGGTAGAAGTGACGATAGTTACCCGAAAATTACGTAAGTAATATACGATTGCTTACGCATGGGGTATCTTCCCGGTATGCAGGTTCCTCCCGTTCGGCGACCACAGACCGTGCACCATCGCGGAGAAGGGCTCCCCCTGCCCTCGCCGAAGCAGACCGGCAGTGAGCCCACTCTGGACGCGGCCATCCTCGCGTCCCTCCGGGAGTTGCTGGACGCCGGCATCGTCGCGGGGATCTACCGGGAATTCCTTGCGCAAACCCAGGCCCGGCTCACCTCGTTAGAGGCTCCCGCCGACCCGAAGCACGTCTGCGAACTCGCCCACACCATCAAGGGCACCGCTGGAATGCTGGGCGCCAAGGCAATCGCCGCGTGCGCCGCGGAGCTCGAAGACGGACCCGGCAGCCCGGAACATCTCAGGCGGCAAGTGGATCGGCTCGGGGAAGCCTGCCGGGCCCTCGATGCCGCGCTTAGGCAAGAGCGGGTCTTGCTATGAGCGCCGGATTCGGTGCCCCGTCCATCGCCGGACGCGACACTCCCGTTCGGGTCATCATCGCCGACGATCACCCAGTCGTACGCATTGGCGTGCGCAACGTCCTGGCCGCGCATGGCCACTTCGACGTCGTCGGCGAGGCGGAAAACGGCCCCCACGCCCTGGCGCAAACTCTCGAGCTGCAACCGGACGTGCTGCTGCTCGACGTCCAGATGCCCAACACCGCGGGCTTTGAAACAGTACGCCAGATCACCGCCGGCGCGCCGGACACACGGGTCGTGCTGCTTACCGGTTCCATCCAGTCCGACCAACTCGCCGACGCCTTCAATGCAGGCGCCCGAGGCATCGTGTTGAAAAGCGCGCTTACCGAGCAGATCGCCTCCGCTCTGCTTGCCGTCATGGACGGCTACTACTGGGTGCAGGGGCGGCGCATCGACCATCTCGCCGGCGTACTGGCGGAGCTGCGCGCGCAGCACCGCCAGGAAAGCATCGTCAAAT
>CAXTSA010000219.1:0-3753 GCA_964246755.1 uncultured Acidobacteriaceae bacterium | reverse complement strand
CGGCGCGAGCTGGAAGTGGTAGGTCTCATCGTCAAGGGCTACTCCAACCGCGATATCGCGACGAGATTTAACCTGAGCGAAGAGACGGTCAAGCGACACCTCTCCAATACCTTTGAAAAACTGAACATCTCCACCCGGCTCGAGCTCGCTATCTTCGCCATCGCGAATAAACTCGTCCCTCCTAACGAAGAGCAGCCGTCCAACCGATAATGGGCTGTGTCCCTCCCTGCTACACCTGCTGACGCGCAGACCTCTCCTCCGGCTGGGGCCGCATCTTTCCTCTTCGAACCATAGAAAACAGGCCGAACTGCGGCCGTACGCGGCAACTCCTCGCGTGGAATGGAAACCGACATGCACTTCTTTGTGAAACAAGCACCTGCCTTGATCCTGCTCGGAGCGCTCGCCGCCCACGGGCAGGAGCTGAACCCGAGCGCGACCGATCGCTTCCCCCAGGGCCAGGGGCCCTCGTCGGTACGCAATGGCATCCCGGTCTACAAAATTCAGGTCGTCGGGCGCGATATCCCGGCCATCAACTACTTTCACCGAAGCGGCTCCACCAAAATCGGCTTTGAGGGCACCCCACTTCTGCCGTATGCCAAGGGCTCGGCCACGGTCCAGAGCAACAAGGGACAAATCTCGATCGACGCGCACCTGGAAGGCCTGAAACCCGCGAACGGCTTCGGCGTCGAGTACCTGACCTATGTCCTCTGGGCGATCAGCGCCGACGGACACCCGCAGGCCCTCGGCGAAGTGCTGCCGTCCGGCGGCGGCGACAAGGTCGACATCAAAGTCACGACCAATCTCCAGGCGTTTGCGCTGATCGTCACCGCGGAACCCTACTTCTACGTCAGCCTGCCGAGCGACGTGGTCGTCATGCAGAACACCGTGCTGCGCGACAAAACCCAGGGCATCATCGACGCCGTAAACGCGCACGCCACCCTGCTGCCACGCGGCACCTACTCCACCACCGAGGGCGCCAACAGCGTAGTCAACCCGATCACCCGCAATGACCAGTCCCCGCTCGAGCTCTACGAGGCCATCAACGCGGTGCAGATCGCCAAGGCAGCAAAGGCCGACACGCTCGCCGCCGACACCTTCCAGAGCGCCATGCAGAACCTCCAGAACGCCCAGTCCATGGACCCTCACAAGAGCCAGCGCAAGCAGGAAATCACCTACGCGCGCGCCGCGGTGCAGGCCGCCGAGGACTCGCGCGTTATCGCGATCCGCCGGCGCAAGGAGATGGACGAGGCCGCCCAGCAGCGGGCTCGCGAGCAGGCCCAGCAGGCCGCGCAGCAGTCGGCCTTGGAGGCGCAGCAGGCGCAGGTGCAGGCGCAGCAGGCCCAGTTGCAGGCCCAGCAGGCCGCCGCCGCGCGCGCCCAGGCCGAAGCACAGGCCGCCGAAGCGCAGGCCCGTGCCGCCCAGGCCCAACAGGCCCAGCAGCAGGCCGTCGACCAGACCGCGCAGATGCGCCAGCGCCTGCGCGACCAGCTCAACTCCGTGCTCAACACCCAGGAGTCGGCGCGCGGACTCATCGTGAACATGTCCGACGTCCTGTTCGACACCGGCAAATACACGCTCAAGTCCGATGCGCAGGTCAAGCTCGCCAAGGTCGCCGGCATCCTCCAGGCCTACCCGGGCCTCAAGCTCCAGGTGGAGGGCTACACCGACAATGTGGGCGGCCAGGAGTACAACCAGAAACTCTCGGAGAACCGCGCGCAGGCTACCGGTGACTTCCTGGTGGCTCAGGGTGTTCCGCTCGCGAACGTCACCGCTTCGGGCTTCGGCATGAACTCGCCCGTGGCCGATAACGGCAGTGCCGGCGGTCGCGCACAGAACCGCCGGGTCCAGCTTGTCGTCTCCGGCAATGCCATCGGCGTGCAGCAGCAGGCAGAGCCCGCCGGCGGCACCGCCGCACCGGCAACCGCGCCGCAGCCGCAGTAGGCAGCCGCGGTAAGCGGCGTCACAAAAGAGCACGGGACAGTTTTCATACGGTCCCGTTTTCACCGTCCGCGCTCCCAATCCGCCTGCATCCAATGCCCCCATAGGAGCAGACCACCGCATGCGGATTGCGTTTCTGGGTTTAGGGAAAATGGGCAGCGAGGTAGCTCGACTGCTGATCGAGAAAGGTTACGAGGTCACCGTCTGGAATCGCACGGCAGCCGCGGCACACGCGCTGGCCGAGCAAGGCGCGACCGCCGCCGCCACCCCCGCCGAGGCGGTACACGGCGCGCAGACCGTCTTCACCATGGTGCACGATGACGACGCGCTCGCGAGCATCCTGTTCGACAGCGGCGCCATCGACGCGATCGACAAAGGCGCCGCGCACGTCTCGCTTTCCACCATCAGCGTGGACCTCGCAGCCCGCCTGGAGCGGGAGCACCGGCAGCGGCAGCAGCGCTACCTCGGTTCGCCGGTCTTCGGCCGCCCGGCCATCGCGGCCCAGGGCCAACTGTGGCTTGCGGTAGGCGGCGACGATGCCCTCGTTACCGAGTTGACTCCGGTGCTCGACGTGTTCTCCCGCGGCATCTCCGTCGTCGGCCCGCGACCCAGCCTCGCGCACGCCGTCAAGCTGGGCGGCAACTTCCTCATCACCGCCATGATCGCCTCACTCTCCGAAGGCATCACCGTTGCCGAGCAGCACGGCATCGACGGCGAACTGTTCCTCGAAACAGTCAACAGCGCGCTCTTTCAATCGCCCTTCTACGCCAGCTACGGCAAACTCATGCTGCACCCTCCCGAGCAGCCAGCCGCCACCGTGTCGCTCGGCGCCAAGGATACCCGGCTGTTCCGCGAAGCGGCCAAGGAGACCTCCACCCGCACCCCGCTCGCCGACATCTTCCAGCAGCAACTCAACGCTGCCATGCAGGCCGGCGCCGCGGACGAGGACTGGGCCGCCGGCTATCTCAAACAGGTACGCAGCGAAGCGAAAGGGCTGGGAACAGCGTGAGCGACTTGAAACAGCAGATCGTACTGATTACCGGCGCAAGCTCCGGCATCGGCGAAGCATGCGCGTACGCCTTTGCGCGCGAAGGCGCCAAGCTGCTCCTGGCAGCGCGTCGGGTCGATCGCATGCAGGCCTTGGCGCCCAAACTCGAAGCAGCCGGAGCCGCGGCGACCCACGTCCTCTCCCTCGACGTCCAGCACGCAGCCGCCGTCGAACAAGCCCTCACCGGCCTCCCCGCGGAGTGGGCCGCGGTAGACATTCTCGTCAACAACGCCGGGCTCTCCCGCGGACTCGACAAAGTGCAGCAAGGCAAGCCCCAGGACTGGGACGAGATGATCGACACCAACGTCAAGGGCCTCCTCTACGTCACGCGCGCCGTCGTCCCGGGCATGGTCGAGCGGGGGCGCGGCCACGTGGTGAACCTCGGCTCAACCGCCGGCGAGCTCACCTACCCGGGCGGCGCCGTCTACTGCGCCACCAAAGCCGCCGAGCGCGCCATCAATGACGGCCTCCGTCAGGACCTCCTGGGAACCCCGGTACGCGTCACCTCCGTCGACCCCGGCATGGTGGAGACCGACTTCTCCAAGATCCGCTTCCGCGGCGACGAACAACGCGCAGCCAAGGTCTATGCCGACCTCACCCCTCTCACCCCCCAGGACGTCGCCGACGCCATCGTCTGGGCGGCATCGCGGCCCGCCCACGTCAACATCGCCCGCATCTCGATCACCTCAATCGACCAGGCAAACTCGTTGCTCTTCCATCGCAGGAGCGCCTCGTGACCCGCAGAAGCGCCCCATGAAGCTCTGGAC
>CAXTSA010000218.1:0-5298 GCA_964246755.1 uncultured Acidobacteriaceae bacterium | reverse complement strand
CGCCATACCCACCCAGAATCACGAAATTAGCCAACCTGCAGCCTCCTTCTCGTCGATGTTCGCTGGCCGCTTGGATGAGGGTTCCGGGAAAACGCGCGCGGGACCCATTTGGCTTCGTGAAAACAGGCGTCGGCCGGTTAGCGAAGACTGCGCGGCTGCTCCGTGTCTCCGTGGGGCATCAGTCCGCGTGTTCGCAACGTGCCCAGCACCTGTTCGACGGACCAGTCGAAGGAGGAAGCGCCATCCACAACCAGATCTGCCCAGCCGGCCGTGGGCCGCACGAAGCGCTCTGCCATGGGGCGCACCGTCGCGGCATAGTGCGCCTTGACCTGCTCCGGGATGCGCCCGCGCTCGCGCACATCGCGGCGCAGGCGGCGTTCGTAACAGATCTCGTCCGGGGCGTCGACGTAGATGCTGAGCGCCGAAAGCGCGCGGATCGCCGGCCAGTGCAGCGCGAAGATGCCGTCGATCAGCAGCACATGCGGCTCCTGCACGCGCTGTGTCCTGCCCGGCAGCCGGGTGTGGGTGGCGAAGTCGTAGCAGGGCCGGTCGATCGCGCCTCCGCTTGCGAGCGCGCGCAGGTGCTCGAGCAGCAGATCATGCTCGATCTGCTCGGGATGATCAAAGTTCTGCCGCGCTCGCTCCTCGGGCGGCAGATGGCTGAGGTCGCGGTAGTAGTGGTCCAGGTGGAAGTGTGTGCCTTCGAGCTCGCGGGCCAGCTCTTCAGCAAGCGTAGTTTTGCCGGAGCCGGAAGCGCCCGCGATGGCGAGCAGCAAGGGGCCTTTCGTCCCCCCGGTGGCGCTCAAATCCCGTCTCCTGCGTCGGGGAGCCGTGGCCGCGCGAGATAGGCAGCCACGCGCGGCACCGTGCGAACCAGCAGCGCCCCGAGCTGCTGCTCCACCGCACGCCCAGTCTCCAGCACCTCCTCATGGTTGAGCGGGCGAGCCTCAATACCGGCCGCCATGTTCGTCACACAGGAGATGCCCAGAACCTCCATGCCAGCCTGCCGCGCAGCGATGGTTTCAAGCACGGTCGACATGCCGACCAGGTCGGCACCCATCGCGCGAAACGCGCGGATTTCGGCCGGCGTCTCAAAGGAGGGGCCCAGCACGCTGAGGTACACGCCTTCCGCGAGCGGAGAGCTGGACGCCGCCGCAGCGGCAAGCTCGCGCAGCGGGCGCGAGTAAGCCTCGGACATATCGAAGAAGCGAGTCCGTTCGCCCAGCGACGGCCCCGCTGCCGGATTCAGGCCCGACAGGTTGATGTGGTCGGAGAGGAGCACAAGCTCCCCTTGCCGCAGGTCAAGCCGGATGCCGCCCGCGGCGTTGGTCAGGATTAACGCCCTGACGCCGAGCGCCGCCATAGTGCGCACCGCGAAGACCACCGCGTCGGCTGAGTGGCCTTCATACGCGTGCACCCGACCCTGCAGTACCAGGACGGGCACACCGCCCAGTCTGCCCGCGACCAGGCGCCCGGCATGACCCGCTACGGCAGAAACCGGAAAGTGCGGAATGCTTGCGTAGGAAACCGCGACCGGTTCGGCCAGCTGCGAGGCAAACGCGCCGAGGCCGGAGCCTAGAACAATAGCGATCCCCGCCGCGGACCGGTGTCCGAGCTGCTCGCGGAGAAAGGCGGCAGCCTCGCCGATCCGCTCCGGTTCGCCGGGCGCGGTTTGCTGCGCTGCGTTGTGGGGCGGGTTCATGCGTGGCCCCAGTCTATCGAAATCTAAGGCACCTTCACGAGAGCAGCAGCCCCACGATCGACGCCGACATGAGATTGGCCATGGTGCCGGCGAGCATGGCCCGTAGCCCGAGTTGCGCCAGCTCATTGCGCCGCGTAGGCGCGAGCGCGCCGATGCCGCCGATCTGGATGCCGATGGAGCTGAGATTCGCGAACCCGCACAGCGCGAACGTCGCGATGGTAAACGAGCGCGGATCGAGCGCGCTCTTCTGCGCCCCGAGCAGCGAGTAGGCTACGAGCTCGTTGATGACCATGCGTGTGCCCAGCAGATTGCCGACCAGCCGCGCGCTGTGCCACGGGATCCCGATCAGCCACGCCACGGGAGCGAACAGCGCGCCAAGCACCGCATCGAGCGAGTGCGGGAACCACCCGGCATACCCATGCGCCCAGCCGAACACACCATTGACCATGGCGATGAGCGCAAGAAACGAGATCAGCATAATGGCGACGTTGAAGGCGAGCCGTCCGCCGTCGATGGTCCCGCGCGCAATGGCGGCCAGCAGGTTTTCGCCCGCGTGCGTCTCGTCGGCCGGCATTTCAACGACGCCCTCGGTGGCCGGCTTTTCTGTTTCCGGCACCAGCATCTTCGAGATCAGGATCGTTCCGGGTGCGGTCATGATGACCGCCGCCAGCAGGTGCTTCGCCTCGATGCCGTACAGGATGTACGCGGCCATGATGCCGCCCGACACATGCGCCATGCCGCTCGTCATCACCGTCATCAGCTCGGACCGCGTGGCGCCGGGCAGGAACGGACGAATCGTCAGCGGCGCTTCTGTCTGCCCCATGAACACCGACGCGGCCACGTTCAGGCTCTCCGCGCCGCTTACCCGCAGCGTGACCTGCATGAGCCGCGCGAACACGCGGATGACAACCTGCATAACGCCCAGCGCATACAGAGCCGAGAACAGCGCCGAGATGAAGATGATGGTGGGCAGCACCTGAAACGCGAAGATCGCCCCGAACGACGAATGCTGCTTGCCCAGTTCGCCGAACACGGTCGACGAGCCGGCAAAGGCATAGCCCAGCAGCGTGTTGACCCCGCTGCCCGCCGCAGCGATAGCGCGCTGCCCCCAGCCGGAGCGCAGCACCACTAACGCGAAGCAGAACTGCAGGCCCAGGCCCCACGCCACCGTGCGCCAGCGAATCGCGCGGCGGTCGGTGGAGAAAAGCCAGGCCAGCAGCAGCATGGTGAGCAGGCCAAGTATCCCGGTCAGTCGTCCCAAGCGTGTCCCCTCTTGCTCCACAGCATACGGGTTACCTTCTCGAAGGCCTGCCGGGGCTGGCAAGTGCTTCGCGGGTGACGGCCTCGCCGATCAGCGGTGGAGGCTCCTGCCGCTCTTCGGCAATCGTGATCGCGCTCTCGAACAACGCGAGCGGTTCCGGAAAGCGCGACTCACTCGCCGCATACAGGGTGCAGACCGCATCGCCTGCGCGAACGGCGTCACCCAGTTTTCGGTGCATCGCAAGCCCCGCGTGAGGGTCGACCGCCTCGCCCGCGGCTTCGCGGCCCGCGCCCAGCCGCTGCACCGCCCAGCCAATTGCCGTCGTGTCCATGCACGCGAGAAAACCATCCCGCTGTGCCCGGAAGACCGTCTGCGTGCCGGGTGCATGGTGAGTGTTCGCCCGGTCCAACACGTGCACGTCGCCGCCCTGCGCTGCCACAATTGCCCTGAAGCTGCTCCAGGCTGCGCCGCTCGCGAGCAGCGATTCCGCGCGGTTTCGTCCCGCTGCGGGGCTGGGCTCCGCGGCGCCCAGAAACAGCATCCACCCGGCAAGCTCCAGCGACAACGAGCGCAGGTCCTCGCTTAGCGGCGGCCGCTCGCCTCGCAAGAGAGCGCAACACTCCGCCACTTCCATCCAGTTGCCGGCCGCCGAGCCCAACGGTTGGCTCATGTCGGTCAGCAGCGCAGCCGTGCGTGTGCCGGCGCGCTCGCCGGTTTCCACCATGAGTCCGGCGAGGAAGCGCGCCTGCTCGGGGTCGCGCAGGAATGCGCCGGAGCCCGTCTTTACATCGAGCACCAGCGCATCGAGCCCCGCGGCCAGTTTCTTGCTCATAATCGAGGCGCAGATCAGGTATGGGCTCTCCACCGTCGCCGTGCGGTCGCGCAAGGCGTAAAGCGTGCGATCCGCCGGCACCAGCTCCGCCGTCTGCCCCACCAGGCACGCGCCCGTTTGTTCGAGAACCCCTCGCCTCTCGGCGAGTGAAAGCTGGGTGCGGAAGCCCGGGATCGACTCAAGCTTGTCGAGCGTGCCCCCGGTATGGCCGAGCGCGCGGCCGCTGATCATCGGATCCAGCAGCCCGGCGGCTGCGACGATAGGCGCGACGACGAGCGACGTCTTGTCGCCCACGCCACCGGTCGAGTGCTTGTCCACTGTCGGCTTGTTCAGATCGAGCGCGTCGAATGTCTCGCCCGAAAACCGCATCGCCTCTGTAAGCGCGCTCAACTCGTTCGCCATCAGTCCGCGGTGGAACACGGCCATCAGCCACGCCGCAAGCGCTGAGTCCGGCACCGAGCCATCAGCCGCGCCCGCGACGAGAAACTCTATCTCCTCGGCGCGCAGCTCCTCGCCATCACGCGTTTTCCGGATGAGATCGACAGGATGGAAGCTCGTGCCGTTCACGCCCCGGGCTCCCGCGATTCCAGTCGAAAGCTGTGCGGGAACAGCTCGCGAAAGGGGACCGGCGATGCGGCAATGCCGCCCTCGCCGGGGAACACCACCACGGCGTCTTCCGTGACAAACTCGCTCAGCATTTGCCGGCACGCGCCGCAGGGCGGGCTTCCTGCGCCACTCCTATTGGCAACCGCGATGGCGAGGAGGCGAGCGACGTTGCCGCGCTGGCTGATAGCCCGCGCAAGCGCGCTGCGCTCGGCGCAAAGGGTCATTCCATAGGAGGCGTTCTCGACATTGCACCCGGTTACCATGACCCGGTCGTCAAACAGCAGCGCGGCACCCACGCGAAAGCCCGAGTAGGGCGCATAAGCATGGAGAGCCGCGCGCTGCGCTTCGCGATAAAGTGTAGCGAGCTGTTCCACTGTAGCCGGCATGCTTGCATCAGGCTAACCGTCGCTTTGCCGGGCTGCAACTTTCCCGGCTCCTGGGGCGATGCATGCGGCAAAGCTGAGGAGCCTTTAATACGAGAGCATCAACGTCGGCCTGGCACTCTCAGCGCGGCCGGGCGCATCCAAATGCCGACGCTTTCTAAAAGGCTCTATGAAGAAGACACAAACTCAACCCGCGGCGAACGAGGAGAAGGAGAACACGCCGGCATCGGCGGGGGAGGCCGACCGCGCCCTGGCCCTCTTCCATCCGGTCACGGCGGATTGGTTTCGCGCTGTGTTCGAGCGGCCCACGGCTCCTCAGCGGCTGGGCTGGCCGGCGATTGCGGGGGGCGATAGTACGCTGATCCTGGCGCCTACCGGTACCGGGAAGACGCTCACCGCATTCCTCTGGTGCCTCGACCGGCTCATGCTGCATGCTCCCGAGCCTGTGCAGGGTTCCGCTGACAAGCCCAGGCGTAAACCGCGCGAGACAGGCGGCTGCAAGGTTATCTACATC
>CAXTSA010000217.1:2101-5301 GCA_964246755.1 uncultured Acidobacteriaceae bacterium | reverse complement strand
GGCGGGCTCGGCGCGGTTTGCGCAGGTGACGGGCTTTTCCGGCGCTGGAGCGGGCGGGCAGATTGCGCTGGCTGATGACGAGTTGATGTATCTGCGGATGAACCCGCGGACGCATACCCCCTTCGGGCTGGGACCGCTGGAAGTGGCCTTTGAAACGGTAAACAGTTTTTTGGGGGCGCACCGTTTCGCCGGGCGGCTGGCGAGCAATGCAGTGGCCGATTATGCGCTGTGGATGCCCGGAGCGACGCCGGAGCAGCAGGACCGATTGACGCGGTGGTGGCAGGACGAGGTGGAGGGAACGGGGCGCGTGCCGTTGCTGAGCACCGAGGAGAAGCCGGAGGTGCTGCGGTTTGCTGCCGGGACGGACGCGGACCTGAGGCTGAGCTGGCAGGAGTTCCTGATCCGGATGGTGGCGAATGCGTTTGGGCTGCCGCCGATGGTACTAGGGCTGGAGCGAGACGTGAACCAGTCGACGGCGGGGGCGCAGGCGGACGAGCTGTTCCGGTCGGCGGTGGCGCCGCTGGCGCGGCTGGTGATGGAGCACATTACGCGGGATTTGTTTGCGAAGCGGCTGGGGTGGCGGGAGTTCGAGTTCGTGTTCAACCAGTTAGAAGCGCCGGAGGAACTGGAGACGGTTGGGATACAGACGCAGCTGCTGGCAGCGGGGGTTTTGACGGTAGACGAGGTGCGGGCGATGCGGGGATTGCCGCCGTTGGCAGGGAGTGTGGATCCCGCGCTTGGGAAGCACGACGTGGGGCAGCCGGCGCTGCCGGGAATTCGACAGGGAGGGCGGTTGGAAGAGACGCAGGCTGGACACGCATAGGGCGGGAAGCAAACAAAGGCGCGGGGAGACAGGATGCGATTGGAAGCAATGGCGATGCGGGTGCCGGAGGTCGCGGGCCACCCAAACAGGATTCCGTTCGAGGGTGTGCTGACGACTGTAGATGAGCCGAGTACTCGGCCGCCATCGGGGGCGAAGGGGCACCGGGTGGTGTTGACGGCCAAGGCGGCGAGAGAAGCGCTGCCGTCGCTGCTAGGTATGGCGATCGGATTTACACCGGGGTATGACGGGCACGATGTGCGCAGGAAATGCGGGCTGATCACGGAGGCAGATGTGATTGGGCGAGAGCTGCGCGTGTCGGGATATGTGTATGGACGGGACTTCCCCGAGGTGGTGAAAGAGGTGGAGGTGAGCACGCCGGGCAGCATGGGGATGAGTTATGAACTGGCGGATGCGCAGATCGAGGACATGCTTGCGGATGTGTGGACGGTGACGCGAGCGATGTTTACCGGGGCAGCGGTGCTGCTGCGGGACAAGGCGGCTTACCGGGGGACTTCGTTCCGGTTGCAGCGGAACCGTTGTCGCACGGCGGGGTTGGCGGCGGGAGTTGAGGCGGGTCGGGATGGATTGCCGGCTGGCGTACGGGATGCGTTGAGTTTGGGACAGAAAGGATACGGAGCGATATGGGGCCAGGGATGAGCGAATTGTTAGTCAGCCTGAGTGCGATTGTGGAGCGATTGAGCCAGGTGGCAAGCGCGCTGGAAAAGGCAACGGCGCATGCGGAACAAAGCGGCACGGAGCCGGGGGGCGACGCGGGCAAGATCACGGCGGCAATTGACACGACGGTTGAGGTCTCGCGGCGGGAGATGGAACTGGAGCGAAAGCTGCTCCTGGCGACGATGCAGGCTGAGGGTGCGCGGGAGTTGCCGGCGGGTGAGAGCAGGGTCGCGATGCGGGCCTCATCGAGAAAGACGCTGCCGGCGGCGACTGTGCAGTTGCTGGCCAAGCAGGGAATCGATGCCGGGGATTCGGTCGATGTGCAGTCGCTCGATGCGGCGCTGGTCGGTTTGAGCGTGGAGCAGAGGATCGCGGTGAAGTCGCAGATGCTGCGTACTGGCTCTTTAACGCTTTAGTTGGGATGTAGTTTTTTGGGCGGGCAGAAGTTTGTGCTTGCGTGCGATGGGAACGACGAACACACCTCTGTTGAGAGGCATGGAGAAAACATGAAGGCGAATTTTCTGGAGATCCACTCGGCTGCTGACTACATCGGACCGGGCGCTGTGGAAGTGCCTATGTACCAGAGCGAGATCACGGATATTGTGCGGCGGCGCGGAGCTTTTGGGCAGCGCATTCGGCAGGTTCCGGCGACTGGGCATCCATCGCGCTTCTTTGAGGAGACGGCGATTCCCTCGCCTGGTACGGCTGGCTTTGTGGATCCGCGGAATATCGCGGCGCCGGTAGTGACGCCGACGCGGGTGGAGCGTTCGGTTCCGTTGAAGGCGATTGTGGCGCAGCTTTCGTACAACCTGTTCGATGTGGAACTGGGCGTGCAACAGAAGCAGTTTGCGTATCTGCAGGCGAAGGACCTGTTGGATACTGTGGACGGCGTACTGCGGTCGCATGATGTGGCGCTTTGGAATGGGTCGGATACATCGCTGACAGCTCCGACGACGGCGCAGTATTACGGCGCGGCCGCGCAGATTGCGGCGGGCGGGAATAGCGTCACGATTGGAACCGGAGCTTCCATCACGGATGGACTGAAGACCACAATCGCGCAAATGGTGGCGAACTCGAGCTTCGAGGTACGCCCTACGGCGATTTATGCGAATCCAGTGCTGCTGGACCTGCTGGACCGTGAGCTGAAGTCGGAGTTCAACGTGGTGCTGAGCACGAAGGAAGTGACGGCTGGGCTGTCTGTAAAGACCTTGTCGACACAGGCGGGAGAGTTGCCGCTGATTCCGGACTGGACGCTGAGTTATACGGGAACTCCTGGCTCTGGCTCGGCGGTGTTACCGGCCTATGTCGTGACGGAGGACATGATCGAATACCACTGGCTGGGCGATCCGGGCGCACGCATCTTCCAGCTCGGCGTGCCGGGATCGCTGGCTTCGCAGTACGTCGTGGCGAAGTTTGGCGGCATGGTGGTGAAGGGGGCAGGTTATGCGCATGCGCAGGTCTTGGTTGATCGCTAAGAACCGGTAGTGCTTGATAGGAGGCTGCTCGCTAAGGGCAGCCTCTTTCTTTCGCGTGTTCACAGGAGGGTGACATGGGATATCTGCAGCCCACAGAGTACGAGAGCTTCGGGCTTGCTCCGGACACTACGGATGACTGGGTGACAGTGGCATCGGCTTTGATGGAGACGTATTGCAGGCGGGCAAGCCTGGCTGTTGCACAGTACACGGAGCGTTTGCGCCTAACC
>CAXTSA010000217.1:0-2014 GCA_964246755.1 uncultured Acidobacteriaceae bacterium | reverse complement strand
CGGTACATCAATCCACGCCGTGGTGAACCTCGATATGAGTGTCAAGAACTTTGGAACGCGTTCTCTCTTCCCGGCAGTTGGATTACGCTGGATCCGACGACAGTGGACTGGATGCCGGATGGCGGTTTGACGCTACCGCGCAGTGTACTAGGGTTGCCGTTTAACGAAGTCTTGGTGACATATACGGCTGGGCTGGGAGTGATTCCAGACGCGGTGAAAAGCGCGTGCGCCTTGATCGTAAAAAACGCGCAGAGCACACCGGGCATGAATGTGAAATCAAGCAGGGTGGACATGGTACAGGTTCAATACTTTTCCGATCAGCTTGTGGACAGCACTGTGAAGACATTATTGCGGCCATGGGTCGCAAACCGGCTGGGGTGATGATGAGCGATTGGAGCGTAAGAAACCAGAATGCGGGCGCGCAACGCATGGCGGATGTACTTTTGCGAGCTGCGGGAGGGTCGAGCGCTGTCCTGCTACTACCACCTGCACAGGGAGATACGACGGATGCGGGACAGCTGGGGATCGACGCGCCGAATTTTCAATCACTTTCTATTGGGCCGGTGATTTTTCGAAGGACACGTCCGGTGATGCAGGATGGAAAATCTACGAAATATGAGTTGCTTATCTCCGCCTCAGCCGTTGCACAGCAGGTGGACTTGCTGCAACTAGATTCAGCCGACGCGCTCTTCTCTCTAGTAGCTGGGGTGTCGGTATCAGGGCTGAGTCTCTTAATTGAAGAGTGGGGATGCTCTACATCGCTCGGACAACCACTCGTCTATCGTTTAATTTTGCGGGCTGTCGCGTCGCAGTCGTTCACTACACCAACTTAGGAGGGCCCATGCAGAACGCGAAAGATAGCTTCTACATTGCGCTGCGCGATCGCCTCGCGCTGCTGAATCCTTCGCGCACTATTAACGTGCGCGGAGTACAACGGCCTGCACTTCTGGTGGAGGAAGCGGAGGCGCCTGCTGGTGAATTGATTAACGACGCCTTTGTTGTGCGCTGGACTGGATCTTCTGCGATTGAAGACATGCCTTGTACGCTCGTCAGTATTCTTTGCGAAGTGCATTACGCAACCAGCGGGAGTGGTGGCAACTCTGGTCTGGATCGTGGCCGCTTGATGAAGACGATGGATCGAGAGCTAATTTCTGTTTTGCAGCCCATGTGTACACCGAAGATGCGGTACACATCCACGCCTGCAATGATGCTGCAGACCAATGTGTTTTGGACGGAGCCGGTCTTAGGGATTCTGGAGACAATTGGAAACCAGCTCTTACGCGTCGCCAAGGTTACCGTGTTTGCATTTGAAGAACCGGGGGAATCATGAGTTCTGTCAGCTCGATCACACCTATGTCACTGCCCTTAATAACGCGACAGACGCGCGCTTACTTCGCTCCAGTGAATCGTGCGACGGGCACTCCGACGCTTTTCGACCCGTCTATAAACAGCGCTTGGAGCATTGGCGCGCCGCAGGCTCCCTGGATCGATCTGGGCTGGGTTTCGGCCTTTTCAAGAACTTCGGAAAGCAAGATTGTCGGTGTGAGCACTGGCGCCCCGGCGACAGTTCGTGTTCAAGTAAGGCAAAATCTCGAGTGTGTCGTGTCCTTCCGCTTTTTGACCTGGAGCAAGCTGTCCATGGCCCTTGCGACGAGCTCGCAGCACCTGAACCTGCTCAAGCCGGCGACGACGGCCACCGCTGTCGGCTCGGGGGGCAAAGCGGTACCAGCAGTACAAGTACTACAAGGCTCGAACGCGACGGTAATTTACGTTTCGCCTTCGGATGCGTCGGACTTTAAGGTAGGCAGTTTAGTAGTAATCGATGAAGATTACGGTTCGCAGACTGGTTTCCTGGGATCGGCTGTGAGCGCTGGATATGTTTCGGATCCTGCTTTGATAGCGGGCGACCCGGACTACATCCGACGACTGTCCTTCAATGTTGGCCGGATCATAGCGGTTGCTGCTGACGGTGGTTTGCAACTCGCCTCACCTTTGATAGCCGGTTCACCAACGC
>CAXTSA010000216.1:0-5313 GCA_964246755.1 uncultured Acidobacteriaceae bacterium | reverse complement strand
CTGATGCGCGTCGTCGTAATCGGACGCCAGCTCCAGCAGCGACTTATCGCTTTCTACGGGCAACAGCGCGGAAGAGTAGTTCGGGCAATAGTTATCGTAAGATCTGGGTATATCGACCGGGGTCGCCATCGGGATCCAGGCTCCCAGGCCATCCGGCGAGGTGTTGCGGAACAGCGTATGGCCATTGTGCTGTGCGTCGACGGTGCCGTCGCTTTTCATCAGCACTTGTCCGACGACCAGCAGCGTGCCCCCTCCCTGGGGGATCAGCAGGTTCGCCGGGGCGTGCGCGAAGTACTCCCCGGCTGCGGTGCGGACTAACTGGTGCAAATCGCGCGGATCACCGAAGTTCCAGCCGTCGGTGGAGTTACGAGAGAACACGCCGCATCCAAAGTGTCCGCACACTTCATAGGTCATGAAGTAAGTGCTGCCGGACAGCTTTGTAACTACCGCCATGCCGGGCCGATCCGAGTGGACCACGGTAGCGACAGTGTCCTGCTGGTTAGTCCAGGTACGGCCGTCATAAGTCCGCGCCTGTACGAGCTTTTGACTACAGCACGGGTCGGTCTCATCAGACCAGAAGACAGCCAGCGCGCCGTCCTTCGCCATGGAAAACTGCGGCTCCCAGAGTCCGTGCTTGTCGTCGCCCGCTCGCGCGATGGTCGAGTGATAACTCCAGGAGTGACCTTCATCCGTGCTGGCATACACCTCAATCGCAGGCACGCTGCCGGAAAACGCCGAAGCGGAATACAGGAGCGTGCCCGCGCGCAGAGAGCCGACTGTCTGCGACACCTCGTACAGTGTCGCGCAGCAACGCTCCTTGCTGCCGGGCTGTGAGGCGAGGCGTGAGATGAGATGGAAAGAGTGGCCGTCATCGATGCTCTCGAAGACCCGCCCCGTGGTGCTGGCCAGGATGTGTCCATTCGTCGAGGGGGTACCATGCTCAATGCGGACCAGTCGCGGGTACAAGGTTCCATCTTGGAGCAGCGTGCCGGTTGCCAGCGAGGACAGACTCGTTGGTAAGAGGAGAGAAGTCGCGAAGGCCGCGGCGAATGCGATCGTCAGTCGTTTTCTGCGCGGCATAAAGGGATCGTTTCTCCGGGTCAAAAGTTGGGGCGCGACCGACCGTCAATTTGATGCAGCGACGGCTTGTCGCATGGTAGAGGTTGGTTGTGGATGGAGGGTAGCGATCAGGGTTTTCGCTCGCTCCTCCCAGGTTCCATGCTTGCTGGCTTCCCAGCGAAGGCGTTCCAGTCCGTCCTGATAGCGCTTGGCGTGAAGCTGCGCAAGGGCTTGCTGCATCTCGGACGCTGTGTCGACCAATTGCAGCAAGGGAGGCTTCTCAAGCAGTTCGGCAAAGCCTCGGGTGGCCACCATAGGCCTGCACGCGGCTAAGTGCTCATAGAAGCGCGTGGAGCTGCCGGAGTAGGTCGGTTCCTTTTTGCGATACGGCAGCACGGCTACGTCGAAGCACCGCGCATATCGCTGCAGCTCGCCGTAGGGCTTCGCTCCTGGAAAGTTCGCGTGACCCTTGGCCTGCTCCATAACCCAGGACCGGGCTTGCGCCTGAGCCCGATTGGCGATCGGCATGGTGGTGGGGCCGACGAAAACCCAGGTCAAGTAAGGAGTTATCCGGACTGCTTCGGCCAGTAACTCCCAATCCATGTTCGCGGATAAGTTGCCGATAACTCCGGCAATCGGCCGGGGTAAATGCGCTAAGTCCGGCGGCAGGGGGTCGGGCGTGAGCAGGGGAGCGTCCGCGAGATTGCTTTCGCGAGTCGCATTCGGGACAATCGTGATCTTACCGCGGTCGCAGCCAGCTTCGCGTTCCAGATAGTCGGCGATGCGCGCCGAGTTAGGGCAGACAGCCTTAGCGACCCGGCACATGCGCCGGTCGAGCGCGACGACCTGACGGGCATCCATGCCCTCGTAGCCTGCCGTCAGATCGGTGACGTAGTACACCGTAGGGCCGGGCCACCGCTCCGCGACCGGAGCGTAAAACGGCGTAGAGCAGATCAACGGCGAGGCCGCGGGACTGGAGCAGTGCGCCGCCAAGCGACGCAACATTCCACGCTGGTAGGGAGCTATCCAGCGCAGGGGCGCGCGGGCGTAGCCACGCTGGAGCGGGTAGCGGGTGATCTCCAATGGCGGCTCGCTGAGGGTCTCCCGGCGCTCCCAGTTCGCGAGCATGCCCGTGTAGCTCATGACCGGGAACCATGCCACGGTCGGCACGGTCTTGGCCAAGGCCGAGGCGAACTCCTTCATCCAGATACTGCCTACGTCGAGGACCTGCCAGGTATCCTGCTTCATCGCTGCCCGCCGAAAGAATCGAATATAGCCGATCGCGACAGTTCCAGTATCCATTCTTTCGTAATGTGCGCAGGCGTTTTGCGCTTCATTCCGGGGCAAAGGCTCGCGTATGATCAGCGGCAACTCGCGCTCCTGCTTTCCGTTCTTAGGGCGGCGAAGCTCCATGAAGGACTACCGATGAAGCGGATCTCGCTGCCGTTGTTGCTCGTAGCTGTGCTGGGAGGAGTGTTGGCCCTCAGCACCAGAACATCCGCCCAGTCCTCGCTCGACCTGAGGTTTGGCGACAAAGGTTTGGAGCAGCTCAGCTATGGCGGGGTCGTGCTCGAAGACCTGAGCCGGAATGCATCGGATGCCTTTCACATCTGGCATATGAAGGCGACAGATCGGAACGGGAACGTGCTGTCGCAAGGCCAGTATGGATGGGGTGAGTCGAACAACGGACGAAGCTGGAACGCGGCAACGCACACCTGGCTCTACAGTTTTGTCTGGGGAACCATCACTGTGAGCTATGCGCAGACCGGCGATACCTTGAACATCGCTGTGAAAACGAGCAATGCGCCTGATTCGGGCATCATCTTCGACGGCGCGACCGTATATCCGCTGGTGCTTCGCTTTCCAAAGCTGCCGGCCGGCTTCGGCGACCCCTCGGCCGCGCAGCTTGCCTTCAACACGACTGCTCCGAGCGTAACGCTGGCCGACTATGGGCGGGGAGAAGTAGCGGCGGTTGTTCCGGGCGCGACGGCGCCGCTGTATAGCGGATTCCAGCCGGCCGGCTCGACCAACGCCTACACAGCGATCGTCAGTGGGACCACGCCCGACGGTCTGGCGACCTTTCTGCCGCACGAAGACCGTCCGGTGCTGCCCGGGCAGTCTGATACCGAGACCGTTTCGCTGCGCTTCGCGCCTTCGGGTACTTCGCTCGCGAGCCTGGCTGCTGATGTCTATGCGGACTGGGCGCATGCCTGGCCGAGTCAGGTGCGGTGGACTGACCACCGGATTATCGGCACGGCGTACCTGGCCAGTTCTCCGCAGGGCGACGCATCGCAGCCCGGCGGCTATCCCAACAATCCGCGGCGCTACTTCAACGACGGCAATGCGGCTGACTTCGACGTAACGACAGCTGCGGGTCTCACGGCGTTTCAGGCAAGGGTACTGCAGCAGGCGGCGAGCAATGTGCGGAATCTGCAGGAATTGAACGCCCAGGGCGCGATTACGTGGGATATCGAGGGGGAGCAGTTTCCACAGCCGACCAGCTACGCCTGCGCCCCCGACCAGGTCGCCCAGCTGGCTCCCGAGATGGAGAGCATCGTAAGCGCGCAGTCGCCTTACAGCGGAATGAAGCTCGATGACGCCTACTTCAAGACGATGCGCGATGCGGGCTTCCGGGTGGGTGTGTGCGTACGTCCGCAGCACTTCACCGTGGGCGCGGACGGGCGGGCACAGCAGGCATACCTCAGCGACGCGCAGGTGGAGGGTGAGCTGCAGCGCAAAATGAAGTACGCGCACGACCGGTGGGGCGCCACGCTATTCTATGTCGACTCGAGTGTAGAGCCGGACGGCGCGGTACTCGACGCGGGCATATTCGCGGAGCTGGCAGCGCAGTTGCCGGATTCGTTGATCGCTCCGGAGGAGAGTACGCCGAAACACTACGCCTATACGGCGCCCTTCAGGAGCTTTCTGTTCCACACGGACCTGGGGACCGACCCGGCTGTGTATGCCTACTATCCCCATGCGTTTAGCCTGAACCTGATCAACGACGTGGACCCGGCGAAGCTTGCGGCGAATGCGGCGCAGCTAACCGACTCCGTGCGCCACGGGGACATCCTGATGGTCCACGCGGATTACTGGCAGGCGAACAACCCGACCGTCGTGCAGATCTACCAGTCAGCGGTAGGGAAGTGAAGCGGTGCGCAGTGTCCGGCTCCACTGCCGCGTCTCAGGCGACCTCCTGGACCGTCGCTTCGATACCAAGGCTTTCCGTGGAGTTCAGCCTGGCGCGGACGCTTTCCTCAAGCGTCTGGAGCGCGGCCATCATCCAGGGCGAGGCATGGTTCCGGCCCACTCGGGTCAGGTTCAGCTTGCCGCTGGGGCCGAGCGAAAGCGTCAACTCCCACGACGGCTCCTCATCCCCGGAGTCGACGACATGCGTGAACGAGCGGCCTCCAAACTCCATCATCACAGAGGCGAACTGCAGCTCGCGGCAGGTGGCGCAGATGACCTGCCAGCAGGCCTCCAGCGTTTCCGCCTGCAGAAGGGCGGCGCTGAGGGATTCGAGGTAGGCCTGCTCCTGCATGAGGCGAAGAATGTGACGGCGCGACAGCAGGCGCCTGAGCGCGCTGAACTCGGCATAGCGGAGCCGGCTCACACCGGCCAGCGCGATCAGGCAGAACAGGATCACACTCAGGCCCTGGTAGCGATCGCTGAGGACGCTTTCAAGCAGCGAAAGTACTGCGGCGATGCCGCAAACGCCGTAGAGGATCAGCGCGACGTCCCGCGGAGTGAAACCGAGCGCCAGCAGGCGGTGATGGATATGGCCGCGATCGGCCCCGAAGATAGGCTTGCTGGTGAGATATCGGCGGCTGATCGAAAGGCTGACGTCGAGCAGCGGCAGCGCGAGCGCCATCATGGGCGCGGCCATGCCCAGCAAGGTTGCCGATTTCTGGCTCCAGATCAGTCCGAAGCAGCCCAGCAGGAAGCCGATCGTGAGGCTGCCGCAGTCGCCCAGGAAGACGGAAGCCGGGTTGAAGTTGTAGCGCAGAAAGGCAAGCAGGCAGGCGGCCAGCGGGATCGTGGCCATGGCCAGGCCCATGTTGCCCTGCAGCATGGCAGCCAGCAGGGTGGTCAAGGTGGCGAACAGGCCGACCCCCGTTGCCAGGCCGTCCAGCCCGTCAATCAGGTTGAGGGCGTTGCTGCAGGCCAGAAGCCAGAACACGCTGAGCGGAAGTGCAATCCACGGGGAAACCGGGTGTCCGCTCACGAGCGTAATGCGCGCGCCGAGGGCGACTG
>CAXTSA010000215.1:0-5361 GCA_964246755.1 uncultured Acidobacteriaceae bacterium | reverse complement strand
GGCCGAGTTTCGCCCGAAGGGGATCGACGAACTGGCCCTGCTTCAGAGTGACGTTCAGCTTTCGCTGCTATAGCCTGCTTACGGCGTAACCCTGCTCAGAAGAGCTTATGCGCGCTGCGATAAACTGGAGGAGCACCCGAAGAGGAGACACATGGCAGACGCAGTCGCGACGCCCGAAGTTCTGGCCGGTACTGAAACCGGCAGGCAGGAAGCCAGGAGCGGCAATAAGCCGGTCCGGCGCCAGATCATCGGCTTTACTTTCTACAAAGTGTTGCCGGAGTGGAGACGCCTGCCGACGCCGGAGCGGGCGGAGCACAAGCGGCTTTTCGCGGAGGTGTTCCATCGCTGGAACCAGCCGGGGCGCATGCTTTCGCTCTCCTACTCGACAGTGGGCCTTCGCGGCGACTGTGACATGGTGCTGTGGACGATCTCCTACTCGGTCGACGACCTTAATCATATGCGCGCCGAGCTGCTCGCCACCCCACTCGGGGGCTACCTGGAGACGCCGTACAGTTATCTTTCGATGACCAAGCGCTCGCAGTACCTCATTGATCACGAGCATGAAGGCCAGGCCGATTCGCGCGGTTTCCTGCGCCCAGGCGGGCAAAAGTACATTTTCATCTACCCGTTCTGGAAGACGCGCGCCTGGTACCTGCTGCCGATGGAAGAGCGCCAGCGCCTGATGAATGAGCACATTCGCGTCGGTCACGAATATCCGCGCGTAAAGCTCAATACAACTTACTCGTTCGGCATCGACGACCAGGAGTTTGTGGTCGCGTTTGAGACGAACTATCCGGAGGACTTCCTCGATCTCGTGCAACAGCTGCGCGAAACCGAAATCAGCCCGTACACGCTGAAGGACACGCCCATCTTTACCTGCATCCGCATGACGCCTGAGGACATGCTAGAGCGGCTCGGATAACTCCCGAGCTCTTCCGCCCCCGGCTTTCATGCAGAGCGGTCCTGCTTGGGACCACCTCTCGGGGATTGCGAAAGGCGCTTATTTCGCGGCGGGAACAGAGGGCGGCGGCTCTTTGATGAGCAAGTCCTGATCCGCTTTTACGTGGTTGAGCTTTTGCACCGCGCCGCTTGGCCAGTGAACCTCCACTTCGCTGGCCGTCCCGTCCGCCCCCAGCCCAAAGTGCGCACGTTTGTCGTTCGACGATAAATAGCTTCCGGCCGTCGATACGGTGACATACTGTGTGCCGCGCGGGCTGGTCAGCTTGATCTCGGCCCCGATGCCGTCGCGGTTGCTGCGCGTCCCGACTAGCGTGATGGTCAGCCAATGATTCGCAGTTTGTGTCTCGTTATGCAGGATGTGCGCCGTGCCGCCATTTGTGGTCACGACCGCGTCCAGGCGCCCGTCATTGTCTATGTCCCCGATCGCCATGCCGCGCCCCACCCACTGCTGCTCGAAAACACTGCCCGAACGTGCGGAAACGTCGACAAAACCATGGCCGGTATTGCGCGCCAGCAGCATGGGTTCCCGGTAGTGAATCTGTGGAGAGTTGAGCTCAACCGTATCTAGATCGTGGCCCTGCGTAATGAGCAGATCTTTCAGTCCATCATTGTCGTAATCCAGAAAGCGGATGCCCCAGCCGGAATGCAGCAGCGTCATGCCCGCAAGACCCGACATATAGGTGTCGTAAGTGAAGGAGCTGTCGCCATTGTTGCGGTACAGTGCGTATTTCTGGTTTGCGAGATTGGTGATGACCAGATCCGGCAAACCGTCGTTGTCGTAGTCCTGAAAGTCGATGCCCATGCCGGCGTAGGTGCGTCCATCGCCGTCGACTGAGATTTCGGCCGGCAGCCCCACCTCCTCAAATGTGCCGTCGCCTTTGTTGCGGTACAGGAACTCGAGCATGGAGTCGTTCGCGACGGCGATATCGATTTTGCCGTCGCGATCGAAATCGGCGATAGCGAGCCCCAGTCCCTTGCCCGGTTTGCTCAGGCCGGCCTTCGCCGCTATCTCGGTGAAGTGACCCTTGCCGTCATTGTGGAAGACGAGCGGGGCGACAGCAGGGAAGAGATCCGGGTGGCAGTAGGCGCGGTAGCCTTCGCGGTGCTCGCCGCACCACACATCGTTGAAACTCCAGTCGACGTAGCGCAGGACCACCAGGTCGAGCACGCCATCATTGTCGAAATCCACCCCGGCGGCGCTAGTCGACCACCCGCTGCCGCCCGTGCCCGATTGCTTCGTAACGTCGGTGAACGTTCCGTTTCCGTTGTTGTGGTAAAGGCGGTTGCCGCCGAATGCAGTGACGTAGAGGTCCTCAAAGCCATCATTATCAAAGTCGGCCGCCGCGACCCCCATGCCGTAGCCGATGCCTTCGAGTCCTGCCTTTTCCGTGACATCCTCAAAGGTTCCGTCCCGCTTCTGGTGGAAGAGTCGGTTCCAGTCTTTGGGCGAGCTTTTCTGCGGCACGGTTCCCGGCGGGGTCGGGTCGGCAATCGGCGCGCCGTTGACGAAGAAGATGTCGAGGCGTCCGTCATTGTCGTAATCGAGCAACGCCACGCCGGAGCCCATTGTCTCCATCAGGTATTTTTTCGAAGTGTGGGATGCGACAGCGGTGAAGTTCACGCCTTTCGCGGCTGCGCTGTCCGTGAAGCTGGCTGGAACAGGAAGCGTTTCCGGGGATTTGGACGGAGTTTGCTGCGCGACCAGCGCCACGGGCGGCAGTCCAATGAGAGCCGCGCAAGTGAGGAAGCGTGCTAACCATTTCAACATTCTAAGGACACCACCTTCTACCGACTTAGCAGCGCCGCGCATCAAGCCGGCAGTGTGCCCCGCCCCCGCGCCGAGCAGATAGGTGAGCGGGAGGCAATGGGAGGCGTGAGAGACGGTGCACATTGAAAGGAAAGCGGAGGTGAAGCCACCCACTGATCATAGCTGGTGCGGAGTCATGCTCATCAAGCCTCTTACTCACAATGCAGGTAGGCCCAAGCCCGATTCGGTACTCATATTACGGCTGCTTCCCATTGTGGAATGAAGGCGCCGAGAGCGCGCTATTTCGTTGCCCCGCCATCCCGTATAGAGCTATGTTTCAGGAGAACCGATGCGAATCCTGCTCACCTTTGCGCTTTCCTTGCTGCTGCCCGGTCTATTAGCTGCTCAGCAGCCGACAACCTCAGCGACGCAGAGCGCTGTTTCCGCGCCAGTGGCGGCCGTGGCGTTTACCAATCCGCTCCTGCCTGCCGGGGCAGACCCGTCCGTGGTGCGTCAGGGCAACTTCTACTACTACATGCAGACCACAGGCCGTAATCTCACGATTTGGAAGACGCAGGACGTCACGGACCTGAAAGATGCCGAAAAGAAGGTCGTCTGGACCCCTCCGGCGGACGGCCCCTATTCGAAGGACATCTGGGCGCCGGAGCTGCACTTTCTTCATGGCAAGTGGTACATCTACTTTGCCGCGGACGCCGGCACCAACGAAACGCATCGTGTGTGGGTGCTTGAGAATAGTGCCGCAGATCCGCTTGAAGGCGCATGGGTGATGAAAGGCAAGCTGGCCGACAAGTCAGACAAATGGGCCATCGACCCGTCGGTGTTCGAGGCAAACGGGAAAGACTACGTCCTTTGGTCGGGTTGGCTAGGCGATGGAAACGGCGCGCAGAACATTTTCATCGCCCGCTTGAAGAATCCGTGGACTATCAAGGGATCGCGGGAGGTGTTGTCCACGCCGCAATTCCCTTGGGAGAAGGTTGGCGACCTCAGCAAGGGTGAGAATGGGACCATTCCGTATCCGCATGTCGATGTCAATGAGGGACCTGAAATCCTCCAGCACGGCGACAAGGTGTTCCTGATTTACTCCGCCAGCGGCTGCTGGACCAATTATTACGAACTGGGCATGCTAACGGCTGAAGGAAGCAGCAATCTGCTCAAGCCGAAGTCATGGACCAAGTCGGCTGTGCCCGTGTTTTGGGAATCGCCCGAGGCAGGCGTGTTCGCGCCCGGCCACAACACGTTTTTCCAGTCGCCGGACGGCAAGGAGGACTGGATCCTATATCACGCGAATGCGGCGTCCGGTCTCGGGTGTGGGGGCCAGCGATCTCCCCGTGCGCAGAAGATCGCTTGGAAGGCGGATGGAACGCCGGAGTTCGGCCGCCCGATCTCGACCGCACAGCCTCTGGCCAAACCTTCGGGAACGCCATGAATCTCGGAAATTCTAGGGTAGGTTTTTCAAACGCGAAAGAAGGTCACGCATGCAGGAGGTTTACGGCTGAATTTCTTTGGCCGGAGCCGGGAAGTTCCCTCCCTGGCCCGCTTTCGCCAGCCCGGCTGCTTCAGGGCAATCGAGCAACGTGCCTTCCCCGGGTGTCGTCCGGCCACCGGTCGCGCGTACCCGGCGCGAGTTAGGATCAGAGGGTGTTCTGCTTCTTTGTACGCCTGTGGCGAAGCATGCGTTGGCCGATAGCCTGCGTATGTGTTGCAACGACATGGTCTCTGATTGCCGCTGGGCAAACTCCGCCGTTGCCTGCCGACGATACGCCCCTGGTCGAAGCCAGGGATGCGCTTCGGCGGGCGCAGTGGCCTGAAGCGGAGCGTGCTGCTCGTGGATATGTCGAGGACCACGAGGCATCGGCGGAAGGGCACTACCTGCTGGCCCTCGCGCTGTTTCGCGAGGACCTTCCGCGCGAGTCGCTTGCCGAATATACGCACGCAGCGCGGTTGCGGAGGCCGACGGCGCTGGAACTGCGATGGGTGGCGCTGGACTATGTGCTGCTCAACGCGTACGGGGATGCGGATACCTGGATGACCAAGTCACTCGACTGGGATCCAAACGACTTCGAATCCTGGTACAGCCTGGGGCGCATCAAGTATGCGGAAAACCAGTTCCCTGGGTCTGTGGAAGCGTTCGAGAGGGCTTTACGGCTTTCTCCGCAGTCCGTCAAAGCGGAAAACAACCTAGGACTCGCCTACGAGGGGCTGAACCGACCGGACGATGCGATCGCAGCGTACCGGCAGGCAATCGCATGGCAGCAAACAAGCACCGAGAAAAGTGAGCAGCCGCTGCTCAATCTAGGGACTTTGCTGACGGACCGTTTCCGCATGGACGAAGCTTTGCCGCTACTGCGTGAAGCTGCGATCATGGCGCCGCGGGACAGCAAAATTCATGCTGCGCTTGGGAAGCTATACCAGAGAAAGAGCGATCTCGTCCACGCGCAAGGGGAGTTCGAGCAGGCAGTCGCGCTCGATCCAAACTCCGCCGGTCTTCACTTTCAATTGGGACAGATCTATCGCAGGCAGGGCGAGAAAGCCAAAGCCGCGGCAGAGTTCGCGCGCGCCTCCACTCTGGATGGCACACACTCGTCGGATAACCAGTGACGCGGGTTGGACTGGTGAACCTGATCGTCCGGAAT
>CAXTSA010000214.1:5055-5419 GCA_964246755.1 uncultured Acidobacteriaceae bacterium | reverse complement strand
GAAGAAGCCCAAGAAGCTGACCCGCGGCACCGGCAAGCGGTAACACCCAACTCCGCCCTGCTGAACCCAGCCCGCGCGAACGGAGCTAGGAGCAGGGCGGCGCCGTCTCCACTGCCCACTTCCTACCGGAGCCACGACGCTGCCGAGCCAACTGATCGCCACTAAGTCCATCGACAAGCTGATCGCGCAGTCCGAGCAGCCGGAGAACTCGCTCAAGAAAACTCTTGGGCCTCTCTCGCTGACTTCGCTCGGCATTGGCGCGGTCATCGGCTCGGGCATTTTCACCGTCATTGGCACGGCCATCGCCGGCGAAAAATTCGACGCGACCTCGGTGCTCAACACCCCGGTCGCCGACTACATCGTG
>CAXTSA010000214.1:0-5044 GCA_964246755.1 uncultured Acidobacteriaceae bacterium | reverse complement strand
ACACGGCGCTGCTCGGCCGCCCCGGCGCCGGTCCCGCGCTGGCGCTTTCGCTCGTGCTGGTAGCCATCGTCTGCTGCTTTACCGGCCTGTGCTATGCCGAGCTGGCCTCCATGATCCCGATCGCGGGCTCGGCCTATACCTACACCTACGCGACCATGGGCGAGCTGGTGGCCTGGATCATCGGGTGGGACCTGATCCTCGAGTACGCCTTCTCGAACATGGCCGTTTCGGTCGGCTTCGCGGCGCATGTCGTCGACCTGCTCGACTGGATGGGCATTCACCCATCGCTCCGGTGGATTTCGCCCGCTTATCTGCCCAGCGGCCTCACCGACTTCGCCGGCCGCTCGCTCTATGGCCCGGGCTGGCACTTCGGCTTCAACATTCCCGCCTTCCTCATCGTCATGCTGCTCACGGTGGTGCTCGTGCGCGGCATTCGCGAGTCAGCCGAGACCAACAACATCATGGTCCTGCTCAAAATGGCGGCCATCCTGGTGTTCGTCATCGCGGGCGCGAGCTTCATCCACGCCGGCAACTGGCACCCGTTTGCGCCGAACGGCTGGTCGGGCGTACTGACCGGCGGGTCGATCATCTTTTTCACCTACATCGGCTTCGACTCGGTTTCAACCGCGGCCGAGGAGTGCAAGAACCCTCAGCGCGACGTGCCGATCGGTATCATCGCGACTTTGATCATCTGCACGATTCTCTATATCGGCGTGGCTGTCGTGCTCACAGGGCTGATCCGCTGGGACCGGCTGATCGACGATGCCGCCCCGGTCGTCAACACGCTTAAAAAGCTTTCGGTCGCGACCGGCAGCCCGCTGCTGCACTGGGTGCGGCTGGCCGTGCTTGTCGGCGCCATCCTGGGCATGGTGTCCTCCATTCTCGTGTTTCAAATCGGCCAGGCGCGGGTGTGGTTTGCCATGTCGCGCGACCGCCTGCTCCCCACCGCCTTTTCCCGCATTCACCCCAAGTTCCGCACACCGGTGGTTTCGACCTGGGTCGCGGGGCTGGTTGTCGGGCTGCCCGCGGGCCTGCTCGACATCGGCACCTTTGCCGACCTCTCCAATATCGGCACATTGTTCGCTTTTGTTCTAGTCTCCGCCGGGGTGCTTATCCTGCGCTTCAAAGACCCCGGCCGCCACCGCTCGTTCCGCTGTCCCGGCGGCCCTGTCTTACCGGTTCTCTCCATCCTCTTCTGCACGCTGCTCATGGCCGGGCTGCCCATCGTCACCTGGCTTCGCTTTTTCGTCTGGCTTGGGCTCGGCCTGCTGATCTATTTCGGCTACAGCCGTAGACGAAGCGAGTTCTTCCGCTAACTTCCACCAGGCGCCTTCGCTCGCATCCAACTCACTTATCCGTATTTGAAGGAAAGGTTTCAAGAATCATGATTCAGTCTCACGGCTACGCAGCCCAGAACGCCACCACGCCACTCGGCCCCTTTTCTTTCGAGCGCCGCGAGCCCGGGCCGCGCGACGTCGTCATCGAGATTCAGTGGTGCGGCGTGTGCCACTCCGATATCCACCAGGCGCGCAATGAGTGGAAGAACAGCAAGTACCCCATGGTTCCGGGCCACGAGATCATCGGCAAGGTCACGGCTATCGGCAGCGAAGTGGTTAAATTTAAGGCGGGCGATACCGCGGCGGTCGGCGTCATCATCCAGAGCTGCCGCGAGTGCGAGAACTGCCAGGCCAGTGAAGAGCAGTACTGCGTCAAAGGTGCCGTCGACACCTATAACAGCCGGATGTACGACGGCAGCCCAACCTACGGCGGCTACTCCAGCGTCATCGTTACCGACGAACATTTCGTCCACACCGTATCGCCCAAGCTTGACCCCGCGAGCGTCGCCCCCCTGCTCTGCGCGGGGATCACGACCTACTCGCCGCTGCGCCACTGGGATGTGGGCCCCGGCAAGAAGGTAGGCGTCATCGGCCTGGGCGGTCTCGGGCACATGGGGCTTAAGTTCGCGCACTCGTTCGGTGCGCACGTGGTGCAGTTCACCACGTCGATGAACAAGGCGGAGGACGCGAAGCGGCTCGGCGCGGATGAGGTGGTCAACTCAAAAGACGAGGCGCAGATGGCCGCGCAGAAGGGCACCTTTGACTTCATCCTCGACACAGTTTCGGCGCCTCACGACCTGACCGTATATCTCGCCATGCTCAGGCGCAACGGAGTCATGTGCCAGGTCGGCATCCCCGAGGAGCCTGCCTCGATTCCCGCGTTCAGCCTTCTCGCCAATCGCCGCTCGCTCGCCGGTTCGGGCATAGGCGGCATGAAGGAAACGCAGGAGATGCTCGACTACTGCGCCGAACACGGCATCGTCTCCGACATCGAGATCATCCCGATCGATAAGATCAACGAAGCGTATGAGCGGGTGCTCAAGTCGGATGTGAAATACCGCTTCGTGATCGATATGAAAACGCTGGGAAAGTAGAAGTGTATTGGAACGCCCGGCTGATTACCGGGCGTTTTTTGTTCGGAAAGCTAGAGCGAAAGCCCCTTCAAATACTCGCGAAATTTCGGCCCCAGATCTTCGCGCTTTAACGCGAAATCGACCATGGCCTGCAGCATACCCTGCTTATCGCCGGCGTCATGCCGCAGACCGTCAAACGAGAATCCATACACCTTCTCCTCTCCGATCAGCGCCTTGATCCCGTCGGTGAGCTGCAGCTCTCCCCCAGCCCCTGGCTGGATCGTTTCGAGCTTCCCGAAAATCGCGGGCGTAAGGATATAACGACCGATAATCGCATTCTTCGAAGGCGCGTCTTCAAGCTTCGGCTTTTCAACCATGCCGCTCACGTCGAACAGCTTCGGCTTGCCCTCGACAGGCTTTCCATCGAGCACGCCGTAGGCCGAGATCGCAGGGCCGTCCACCACCTGGGTCGCAATGAGCGAGCTCTCGACCTCGTCATAGGCCTCCACCATCTGCTGGATGCACGGCACCTGCCCCGCGATGACATCATCGGGAAGCAGCACCGCGAAGGGCTCGTTGCCGATCAGGTCCTTGGCCTGCAGCACCGCGTGGCCCAGGCCCAGCGCCTCACTCTGCCGCACATAGGCCAGCTTGGCCATGCTTGCGATCTCCCGGGCCAACGCAAGCAGTTCCGTCTTGCCTTTCTTTTCAAGCGTGGCTTCGAGCTCGAAGCTGGTGTCGAAGTGGTCCTCGATGGCGCTTTTGCCACGCGCCGTAACGATGATGATCTCTTCAATCCCGGCGGCGAGCGCTTCTTCGACGCCGTACTGGATGATCGGCTTGTCTACCAGCGCCAGCATCTCTTTTGGGATAGCCTTGGTGGCCGGCAGAAACCGGGTGCCGAGACCGGCAGCAGGAAACACTGCTTTGCGAACTTTATGCTTCATGCGCTTTCTCTTCTCCTGTCGTGCAGGGGCTCCCGCTATTGTGCCAGACGGAGGCTAAACCGTGCGAAAACCGAAGTGTCTTGACACGGCACAGCGTTAAAGAGTCGGTGAGCTGTCGCCCAGCAATGCCTGCCGCACGATCGGAATCGGCGCCCCGCCCTGCCGCATGAACGCGTCGTGAAATCCCAGGAGAGAAAATGCCTTCCCTTGCTTCGCCTCGAGATCCGCGCGCAGCTTCAGGATTTCCAGCTTGCCCAGCGTGTAGTAGAGATAGAGCGCATCGGCTGTCCCGCGCTTCACCTCCAGTTCTCCGATCGACCGCGACTGGTAGCCTTCGTTGACGAAAAAGTCAGTCGCCTGCGCCATCGTCATCGTACCGGTGTGCATCTGGATGGATACCACGAAGCGCGCATCGCGCAGCAGCGCGTCCTGCAGCTGCCCCAGCCGGATCAGGTTCGCCTCGCGCGCGTCTTTCGCGCCCGCGCCCGGCTGGCCGTAGCCCTCGTCGAGCATCATCTGCTCGCAGTAGTGCGCCCAGCCCTCCACGTTCGTGTTCGCCGTCACGATCTTGCGCACCTTGCTCAGCCCCGCCGTATTCACCCACAGGAACTGCACGTAGTGCCCCGGATAGGCCTCGTGTACCGAGGTGCTGGTGACCGTGCCGACGTTGAAGGCGGCCATGTGCTCGGCCGTGTGCTGCGCGGTCCAGCCCTTCTCCGGCAGCGTCACGTTGAAGTACGCCGTCGTCGAGTGCATCTCGAAAGGCCCCGGTGGGTCCATCGAGGCCTGCGTGGTCGCGCGCATGAACGGAGGCGTCTCCTCGACGACCGGCTCCACCTCCGATGGGACCGTAATAATCTTCCGCTCGCGGAGAAACTGTTTCAGCCCGGCGAACTGGCCGCGAAAGCTCCCGAGGAGTTGGTCCGGCGCCACATGGTCCCCCGCAAGCTCGGCCAGCACCTGCTTCGGGTCTTTCGACGGGTCCACCAGCTTCGCCACGCGCGCAAACTCCGCCTGGTTCCGGTGCAGGTCATCCATTGCGACGGAAAGCAGCTTCGGCAGTGGCGTCGTCACCATCTCGTCGTACTCGAGTTTCTTTGTAAAGGTATCGATGCCGAAGCGGAAATCCCCATGCGAGCGCGGCAGCAGATCGGTCCGCATCCACTGCCCGTAGCTTTGTAAAGCAGCGATAACGGCTGCGTTTGTCTTCGCGAACTGCGCCTTAAGCCCCGGGTCGGTCGCCTTGCTGAAGGCCGACGGCACGTCGTTCTGGAAAAACGAGACATCGCCCGGCAATTGTTCCAGTGCAACCTCCGTGTATACCTGCGGCGGGTTTTCGAGATTTCTGCGGGCCTCCTCGAGCACCTTCGTCATCTGTCCCTCGCGCGCGACCAGCGAGCGCAGCCGCTCACCCGGTGAGGCGAACTCACGCTCCATCAGCGAGAATGCGGACCCAGTGATGCCGCTCGAGTACATGTCCGGGTTCCGCTGCCAGGGCTTGATTGTTTCAAGCGTGAGCAGCTGTGAGCGCAGGTTGTTGCGCATCATCGCGAGATCGCCCTCGGTCGACTCATCCAGGCCGCCGGACGGGAAAGCGTCGAATTTACTCATGTAGTAGTGCAGCCCGCGTATCTCGGTTTCGACCGTGCCCTGGTTCCAGTCCTCCAGCTACGCGTAATAGTCGTGG
>CAXTSA010000213.1:0-5445 GCA_964246755.1 uncultured Acidobacteriaceae bacterium | reverse complement strand
TCTCGTCAGGGCGAACCAAGCTTAACTACCTGTCCGAAATTCGGGGACCACCTCACTTTGCCACGTCGACTTTGATGGATGTCATGTGGTCGAACATGGACCGGAGCGGTTGCCGTAGCATCCAGGTGGTTCCCGTAGCGATGGCGGGCCACTCGGAATGGGCGAGAACTCAAGGACATCCAGGTTAACCTTTCCCGGCCGAGATGGATTCCGTGTGGAATCCAGCGAGCCCGAAGAAGTGTGGAATCTAGCGAGCCCGCTGGGGAAAGGACCCCGAGATTTGCGAGAAAATCAGCGAATAGCGTGGACCTTCGGCGTCACCGGTGGGCGGCTTGGGTGCAGCACGACGCCTTGCTCCGTAACGTCGAGCCTCGCGCCCGGATAGACGGCCTGCGCGAGGGCCAGCGCGCCGGAGAACCGCGGCTTGAAGTGGTACATCTCCTTGAAGCCGGTCCCGAACTGCCCCTTCAACGCCTTCCATGTCACCAGACGCTGTGAAGGAAGGGAGTGCAGCCGGTAAGCCAGCCACAGGTAGACGTCGAGAGCAGGGGCGTTGTTGTTCAGCGCCTTGATGGCGGCCTCCTCCACGGGGACCGGATGCTTCTGCAGCTGTTCAAAGATGCCCTCCGAAAGCTTAGCCGTCTCCAGGTTGAGCCGTCCCTGGCTTCCGTCGCCCTCCTCGATGAAGAGCGCGCGGTCGACGATGGACTGGTTCACCAGCCCTACTGCCCTGTGCCCGGCTGTTGCGATCTGGAAGGTTAACCGGCACCGGGAAATCCGCTCGGCTTGGTCCCTGACTGAGCGCCCTGTCATGCCGCCGACGGAGACGCCGATTCTCCCGAGCCACTGCCGGAGGGACCCTCCCAGCTCTATCTCGCGGGATCCCGTTCGGAGGGCTTCCGTCTGCAGGAACAGCAGGATGAGCCGGGCGTGAGCGCCGAACGGAACACCGATAAACTCGTAGTCCTGGCTGTCCCCGACCATCCGCCGTCCGGGCTCCACCATCAGGCGGACCTTTTCGGACGTGATCGACCAGGGCGCGTCCGGGGCAAGGCGCTTGTGGGGCAGAGCGCACTGGGCCCAGCCGGAGTAGGCGAAGGAGAGGGCGCTGTCCTCGTCACTTAGATACTGTGCAGCGGCTTCGATGACCGGACGGTCGATACCTGCGTCGATCGCCGCTTGCTTGCCTCTCGCGACCAGGAAGTCGTGGATGGTCCCCATGATCGTTCACCGCGCTTCAAGAGCAACTGCTCGAAATATGCACGAGGGTTGTGTCCCCGTCGCTGTGGAAAGCAGCGAGGGAGCTAGTAGAAGAAGATACTAGCTTCCTACTATTAGATTGCTCGCTCGTTTCCTCGGGACAATTCCCGCAAACCATTGATTTTGGTGAAGTGCGCCTCGCTGGAATCCACAGCGGCCTCGCTACTTTCCACACCGGGTTGTGGACATGCTGTACAGCAGGGCTCGCTGGATTCCACACCATGCCGCAGCGAGTCGGGTTGGCTCAGGCGTGTTGCGAGGCCTTCCCATTTCCGTTGCGTTCCCCAGTCCAGGGTAGGTCAGAAACCGTGGACCACAACGTCAAGAACGCGACCCGTCGGTGAAGTGTTGTGGCTCGTTCCCTGGGCGATCTGACGGAGTGGACCCTCGACGTGGGATGCCCTCCGCATCGCTCGCTGGCGCGAGATCCTGATGGGCCAGACAAGCTTGACGAACCTGACAAATAACTCTACCTAGAAATCAGGAGGTCGCGATGGCTCAAGCGCATGAACAGGATCGATCAGCACCCGCGAAGCAGCCCCCTAGCGGCAAGCAGAGGACGGCGCGCTTACCCGCTCTGAGCCGGATGGTGCGGATCCATGCTGGCGAGGAGACCACCGAGGTAACCGTCTCGAAGGTCCGCTACCAGCGGATCGCCACCAACGGTCGGGTGCTCGGCAAGGTGATCACCGGCTACGCCGATACCGCAGCCAAGGCCAAGCGGCCCGGCAGGACCTGCTCCTTCACCTTCACGGTGACGCCTGACGGTGAAGCTAAAGTCGTGGCCGAGGAAACGGATGATGATCCGCTGGGCCCCGCCCTGGCGCGCGCCAGGGCCCGTGGCACCTCCAAGGTGGCCGCCATCCTGAAAAGTGCGGAGATGCTGACCGCGCGCGACTTCGGCCCGCTGATCGGCGCTTCTCACGAGACGGTCAACGTGAAGCGCAGGCGTCATGAGCTGCTGGGTCTGGAAGGGGCTACCCGGGGCGTGCGGTATCCGCGCTGGCAGATCACCGACGCGGGTCTGCCCCTGCCCGGCTTGCCGAAGCTGTTCGAGGCGCTGGGCGAGCAGCCCTGGACCGTCCATCGCTTCCTGCGTACCGCCCATCCCGAACTTGGCGGCGGCACCGCGCTCGATGCCCTGAGGGCGGGACAGGTCGATGCCGTGGTTGAGGTGGCCAGGAACCAAGCTGCCGGCACCTTCACCTGAGTGACCTCGGTATCGCCAAGCGCCGACTTCGCCGGCCGCAGGCTGGTGATGGCGGAAGTTCCGGTCGGTCAGGTGTGGCGGCGGCTGTATGGGTCGCGCTATCCAGACGCTCTCGGCTTCGGATCGGGTCTCAGCCGCTTCAGCGACCCGACCGGCAAGGCTTTCGGCCTAGTCTACCTGGGCTCCAGTGCCAAGGTGGCGTTCGTCGAGACCATCCTGCGCGATCGCGCTGACGGACGTGGCGCAGACTGCGTCATCGAGATGGCTGAGATCGCGCGGTGCTCGCTCGCCAGCATCCGGCCGATCGAGGTGCTGCGCCTAGTCGACCTGACCGGCGACGGCCCGCTGCGCATGGGCGTGCCGTCCGACGTCATAGGTGCACGTGATCAGAGCCAGGCCCGGCAGTGGTCGGCAGCGTTCCATGCTCATCCCGACCATCCTGACGGGGTGCTCTACCCGTCACGGCTGAACGAGGAGCGCTGCGTGGCGCTCTACGACCGAACCATCGGCAAGCTTGAGGTCACCACCGCGCCACGCCTTTTGCACTGCCAAGCGGAGCTGGCGGTGATCCTGGATGACCTGGAGATCGCCATCCGTTGAAGTGGCAGGTCAGCATGAGCGCCTCCTTCATCCTCTAAATGCTCCCACAGGATATCCGCCTATAGGGAATGACGTCAAACCTCCAGATGGCTGAAACGAGAGACACCCGGCCACAAGCCGGTCAGCTCTACTTGATGGGTATGAACTTCTTCTACAACACGCCCATCAACGGGTGGCTCTCGAACGGGTCACCCATCTCCAGGTATTCATCGAGCACGGCGTAGCTCTTGTGCCTGCCGTGCTGCTTGAGCCGGGTGGGGTGGATGCCGCGCTCCATGCCCTCGGTCAGCGCGCCGCGCTTGAGGCTGTGGCCGCCCAGGGCGCCCGTCTCGTAGCCCACTGCCTTGGCCCGCGCCTGGATGATGCGGGCCACGGTGCGCGGATCGATCGGCTGGCTGCCGACGATCTGAGCCCGGGTGCCGACGGCGTCGTGACCGCCACCCGCCGGCGGTTGCCAGATCCTTCGGAACACCGCGCCCTCCCGGATGCCGGCGGCTTCAAGCCAGCGGTAGAGCGCCTTGACGGGACAGGCCGGCGTGCGGCCGGCGGGGATGGCGACGACGGCGCTGCCGCCGCTCCGGGCGCCCTTGCTGCTGGGCAGGGTGAGCTGCAGCCCGCGGGCGCGAAGCGCGATGTGCTCGACCTGGATCGCTGCCAGCTCCGAGCGCCGCAGCGCGCCGGCAAAGCCCAGCAGCAGCAGCGCCCGGTCGCGCAGGCCCGTCAGGTCGTCCGGCACCGGCTCGAGGATGCGGGTGAGCACGGCCAGCGTGGCGGCCGCCTTCTTGCGGGGCCGTTCGCCGGCCTGGGCGGCGGAGCGGCGGATGCCGGCCACGGTCTCGGTGACCTGGGCGTGCCCGGTCGGCAGGGCCACGCCGGCCAGGTGGTGCAGGTAGCGGATCGACGCCCGGCGCAGGTCGACGGTGGTGACCGAGCAGCCGCGGCCGCGCTCGGCGGCCAGGAAGGCAATCACGTCCTGCGGCCGCCCCGGCAGGCACGGCAGCGCATGGCTGTTGCACCAGGCGCACCAGGCGCGGACGCCGGCGCGGTAGGCGCGGCGGGTGTTGGCGGCCTTGGCCTGGCGGGCGAAGGCATCGGCGGCACGGCGCGCGGTGGCCAGCGTGCCGTCGTGCACCGGCACCACCGCGTCGGCGGCGTCGTCGAACCAGGCGCGGATCAGCGCCGGCGGATGGCCGAGCGGCGCCGGTCGGATGTCGACCCCGGCCTCCGGTTCGAGGTTCAGGAGCATCGACGGGTCGGCCTTGTCCATGAGCAGGTCCAGGCTGGGTTCGGGCACTGGTCTCTCCTGGGCAGCCTTGGCCAGACCTCCGGGCACCCGATCCTGCCCCTTTTCCCCACGCCCGACAACATACATTATCGGGCGTAGGGAGATCTGCTCCAGGATTGGTAGAAATGGCGTTTTTCTGCGGTTCTCAGGTCGTGTAAACCGATGTGGCAGGTTCAAACCCACACAAAGGCAGATGCCAATGATTCAACCTTATCTGCCTTTTAGGTTGATAAGGCATCAACATCACCCTCTATGCAGCGAGATGGCCGCGTAAACACCTTGGCGGAACCCAACCGTGTCACTAAGACATTGTCTGCACTAGATAAGCGGACGTAACAGAACCGGCCACATCCCCTTGTGTAGCCTACGAGGCCAGCCACAATGGCGTCGCCTCAAGTCGCTAGCCCTGCCCAGGCTGCGACCACCCGAACAGGAGCCGGCCGTTAGGAGCCTGCTGAACCCAGCACGGGCCATCACCTTTAGAGCTGTTGATAGCCCGAACGTCATTGTTGGCTACCCAGCCTCGTATACGTCTACCAGTGATTATCGGGTAGAACCCGTTAACAGTTGGGCCTGTCACGGCTATAAAGTCCTGCGTCCTCCCAAGATACCCACTGGTCCGGTCAGGTTTCGCGTAGACTAGAGCTAGACTGACTGCACGACACGACAGCCCAGGAGTGTTTTGATATGCAACGCTCAGGTGATCAGAACGGACTGGTAAATCCGCTCCTGTAGCTAGGGTCATCCCTGCAACCAACAAACCTACCGCAAGCATGAGACGCTCTCCACATTAACCAGGACCATTACTCCCCGAGATTCGGCGCTTGCCCTTCAAGGGTTGGGCCGTAACATAGATGATGCTTATCCTGGAAGCGCTCCCCATTCGCGTATGCAGCTGACAGGGTCTCTCATCCAAGGGAGAGACCCATGTATCGCGCCTTCCTGACCACATCGCTACTTCTGGCACCAACACTCGTCATAGCATCTCCGCACTGTGCCATCCCGCAACCAAGTGGGACTGTCGCTGGTGACCAAAGCCGGTTACCGGCTGCAGTCCTGACGGCGACAGATGCCCCTTCTGATCTGCATG
>CAXTSA010000212.1:4575-5446 GCA_964246755.1 uncultured Acidobacteriaceae bacterium | reverse complement strand
TCCCCACCCCCTCTGTTTTTCCGCACCGTAGGTGATAATGACCATTCTGGAACTGAAAGAAAAGAACATTACTGAGCTGAGCCGCATTGCGCGTACGCTTGATATTCCGGGCGCGAGCGGGCTCCGCAAGCAGGACCTGATCTTTAAAATCTTGCAGGCGCAGAGCGAGAAAGAAGGCCATATCTTCGCCGAGGGGGTGCTTGAAATCCTGCCCGACGGCTACGGGTTTCTGCGCTCTCCGGACTATAACTACCTGCCAGGCCCGGACGATATCTATGTGTCGCCGTCGCAGATCCGCAAGTTCGACCTGAAGACCGGCGACACGGTGAGCGGCCATGTGCGGTCGCCGCACGAGGGCGAGAAGTACTTCGCGCTGGTGAAGATCGAGGCCATTAACTTCGAGTCGCCGGAAGAGACGCGGAACAAGATACTGTTTGACAACTTGACACCCCTGTACCCCCAGGAGCGGATCAAGATGGAGACAGTGCGCGAGTCGATTTCAGGCCGGGTGATGGACATGCTCACCCCTATCGGCAAGGGGCAGCGCGGGTTGATTGTGGCGCCGCCGCGCACGGGCAAGACCATGCTGCTGCAGGCGATTGCGAACTCCGTGACGGCGAATCACCCCGAGGTCGCGCTGATCGTGCTGCTGATCGACGAGCGGCCGGAGGAAGTGACCGATATGCAGCGGTCGGTAAAGGGCGAGGTGATTTCGTCGACTTTTGACGAGCCCGCGGCGCGGCACGTGCAGGTGGCCGAGATGGTGATCGAAAAGGCGAAGCGGCTGGTGGAGCACAAGCGCGACGTGGTGATCTTGCTGGACTCGATCACGCGCCTGGCGCGGGCGTATAACACGATCGTGCCGCCGAGC
>CAXTSA010000212.1:0-4564 GCA_964246755.1 uncultured Acidobacteriaceae bacterium | reverse complement strand
TTTCTGTCGGGCGGTGTGGACTCGAATGCGCTGCAGCGGCCGAAGGGGTTCTTCGGCGCGGCGCGCAACATCGAGGAAGGCGGGTCGCTGACGATTATCGCGACGGCGCTGGTGGACACGGGCTCGCGCATGGACGAGGTGATCTTCGAGGAGTTCAAGGGTACGGGTAATATGGAGGTGATCCTGGACCGCAAGCTGATCGACAAGCGCGTGTTCCCGGCGATCGATATTCAGCGCTCGGGCACGCGGAAGGAAGAGCTGCTGATTACCAAGGACGACCTGAGCCGGGTATGGGTGTTGAGGAAAGTGCTCAATCCGCTGTCGCCTACCGAAGCGATGGAGTTACTAGTTGATAAACTTGGCAAGACGCGGAACAACGCGGAGTTCTTGCACAATATGAGTTCACTTTAGGCTGCAAAGCAACGCAAAAGGGGGCGCAAATTGCGCCCTCTTTTTCAGGCCAGAAATTGGGCTGTGTCGGTTTTGCCACGCAGTTTATGTAGTATCTACACTGGTGTGGCAAAATTGACTTTGATGGCATCAAGCGTAGGCAGGATCGCCGGCAAGATCCGGACCGCCACCCGGCCTGCGACTACGGCGGGATCCTGCTGCGCGAGGGCGAGCGCGGATTCTGGGCTGGCGGATTCAATGATCGAAAAGCCTACAATGTCGCCGCCGTCGGTGCCAGGGCCGGCCAGCTTGTAGCGGCGCCACTCGATCTGCTCACGGAGAAAGGCGAGCTGGGCGGGCATGAGAGTTTCGGCGCCTGCGGGGTTGTCCCAGTGTTCACCCTTAATGAGGAAGCAGAGGAAATACGGCTTGAGGTTCCGGGGGATGTCCCGGGACATGCTGCCGGGTAGCTCACGGGGTAAGTCAAGTGGTGTTTCGGGGCGGGTTTCTGTTTCCGACATGGGGGCGTTCTCTTTTGGCACCGTGTTCCCTCGTTTCCCAATGAGGATACCTTAGTCACTCCGACCGGAAGAGTTGTGTGCGCGGGCCGTGCCGGGCTCAGTAGACTAGCGGTATGCCAGTTGCCGAACGTCTGTACCTCGATGATCCGAAGCTGTTCGAATTCCGCGCCACGGTGACGGATATACGCGAGTTTGCGCGCAAGGATGGGGTGCAGATATGGCAGATTGCGCTGGATCGGACGGCATTTTACCCGGCGAGCGGCGGGCAGCCGGAGGATCGCGGCGGGTTGACGGCGCAGGCGCGATCCGGGGCGGAGTTGACCGTTGCGGTGGATGACGTGGTGGAGGACGAGGCTGGGGAGATCTGGCATGCGACGACCAAGCCGCTGCTGACCGGGACCGAGGTGCGGGGGGCGGTGGATGCGGACAGGCGGCTGGACCACATGCAGCAGCACTCCGGGCAGCACCTGCTGTCGGCGGTACTGGCGGAGGAGTTCGGGCTGCGGACGGTGTCCTTCCACCTGGGCGAGGAGGATACGACGATCGACCTTGCGGGGGAGGCAGAAGAGAAGGTCGAGGACCGGCTGGAAGAAGTGGAATGGCGGGTGAACCGGCAGATTGCGAGTAACCTTCCGGTGTCGGTTCGCGAGGTTTCGTCAGAAGAGGCACAGGCGCTGCTGGCCAGTGGGGTAGTGCGGAAGCTGCCGCCGCGCGCGGGCCCGATCCGGCTGGTGGAGATACCGGGGCTAGACCTGAATGCGTGCGGGGGGACGCATGTGGGGTCGCTGGGCGAGATTGGCGCGGTGCTGCTGCGGGAGACCGAGCGGGTGAAGCAGGGCCGGCGGCTGCACTTTGTGTGCGGGATGCGGGCGGTGCGGGCGGCGCGCGGGGACTGGACGGAGCTGAGCGGAGCGGCGGCGGTGCTCTCGACGGGGCTGGCGGGTGTGGCACCGGCGGTGCAGCGGCTGCAGGCGGAGTTGCGGGCGCTGGGGAAGGAGCGGTTGCGGTTGCGGGAGGAGATCGCGACGAGTCATGCGGTGCAGCTCGCGGTAGAAGAGCGCATTGTGGACGGGCTGCGGCTGGTGTATCGGACGTTTGCCGACCGGGATCCGGAGTACATCAAGCTGCTGGCGACGAAGCTGCTTGCGGCGGTGCCGCACACGGCGGCAGTGCTGGTGTCAACTGCCGGGGAGCCGGCAAGCCTGGTGATTGCTTCGAACCTTGAGCTGGGGCTTGGGTGCGATGGGTTATTGAAGGATGTGCTGGGGCCGCTGGGATTGCGCGGCGGCGGTACGGCGGAGCTGGCGCAGGCGCAGGTGCCTGCAGGGAGGCTGGGGGAAGTGACAGAGGCGTTGAAACGGCGGTTGGGGAAGGGGTGAACCGCCTACGCGGCCGGCGGCCACTTCGTGGCGGGTTCTCGTGGTGCTTGCGTCAAGGGCGAGGGTGGCCCTCCCGTTGGTCGGGGTCAGCGATGTCGATTCCCTACCGGCGGGAGGGTTACGTAGGTCAGCCTGCAAGGATCAGGAAATCCATGTCATGTTAGGGCTATGCTCCAGTGGTGACCGGCGGCTGCTTAGAAGGCGTAAACCGCCTATGCGGCCGGCGGCCACTTCGTGGCGGGTTCTCGTGGTGCTTGCATCAGGAGCGAGGGTGGCCCTCCCGTTGGTCGGGGTCAGCGATGTCGATTCCCTACCGATGGGAGGATTACGATGGTCAGCCTGCAAGGATCGTTATCGCTGGAGCGAGTAGGTCACGGTCACGGTTGTGTTGACTTCCACCGGGTTGCCGTTCAGGAGAAAGGGCTTGTAGGTCCACTGCCGGACGGCTTCGATCGCCGACGCCCGGAGTTCTTCCGGACCGGAAACGGCTTGGAGGTTTTCGACATTCCCATCTTTGCTGATCAGTGCATTGAGCACCACAGCCCCTTGAATCTTCGCTTTTTTGGCCGCCTCGGGATACTTCGGCATCACTTTCGAAAGATTGTTGCCGGCCATAACTCCACCCGAAACCTTGAGGGGTCGGACGGGTCCGGATGGGGCGAGACTGTTGGAGGCTGCATCCACGTGCATGCCCAGCGCCAGTGCCGAACCGCAGGTCGCCACGCCAACGACAGCGCAAGCGGCAATGAGGACCGCTTGCCGGACGGCACCAAGGTTGCTTTGTTTCTCCGTGAGCTTCATAAGTCTCCTTTCCAACGTGTTGGCATCGAAGATTCCGATGGCGTGAGAGGCTTTGGCCGGTGTGCCTGTTACGAGCAGGGACGCTAGCCGAAGGAGCGAATGTGCATAACGGGTCCGCCCAGTGAATTCAGCCGCCATCCGGTCGCAGACCATTTCACGGCTTTCCGTGATCCGTTCCCGGGTGAGCCGGAGCAGCGGGTGGTAACTCACCGGCAAGGAGAGCGCCTGATATGAAAGGTTTTTTGCGAAGTCGTTTCGGCGCATGTGCGCGAACTCGTGCGCGATCGCCGCACGGAAATCTGCGTCGGGCAGGCTATCGACGATGCTCGCGGGCAGCAAGATGAGCTTTCGGCGAATCCCGATCGTGACGGGACCAAAGACTTCAGAGGAGATAGCGATGGAAGCGTGAGCGATGCTGTATCTCTTCGCGCATTGCGCCCAGCACCGGGCAGCGTTCCCGGCGGTCGATCAGGTCTCGCGAGCGTTGGCCCAAGGCTTTGGCCTGAGACACGGTTGCGTGGATTGCTGTGAGCGAAACATTTAGGAGTCTTTGGGAGTCGCCCCGAACGCAGAGGCTTGCGGAAAGCTGGAACCGCCTGCGCGGCTGGCGGCCACTTCGTGGCGTGTGGCGTGATGCTTGCGGCATAGACGCTAGTGTCCCTCCCGTTGGTCGGGGTCAGCGGAGGCCGGTCCCGAGCATCGCGAGGGCCACACTGCTTGCGTTTACCACCCGCGCCACTTGTCACGAAGTGACCGCAAGCCGCGTAGGCGGTCTTATCTTTAGCTCCAGTAGGAGCGATCCAGCGTGCGGTACTGGATGGCTTCGGCGATGTGGGGGAGGGCTACTGTGTCTTCGCCGGCGAGGTCGGCTATGGTGCGAGCTACTTTGAGGATGCGGTCGTGGGCGCGGGCGGTGAGACCTTGCTGTTGCATGGCGCGCTCGAGGAGGCGCTCGGAGTCGGGGGCCAGCTCGCAGAAGGTGCGGATCTGGCGGGTGCCCATCTGGGCGTTGGAGTAGATCTTTTGCCTGGCGTCGGCAAAGCGGGCGCGCTGGCGCTCGCGGGCGGCGAGGACGCGTTCGCGGATCTGCGCGGAGGGCTCGGCTGAGGCGGTGGAGCGGAGCTCGCGGTACTGGACGGCTGGGACTTCGATGTGGATGTCGATGCGGTCGAGCAGAGGGCCGCTTACTTTGGCGACGTAACGCTGGATGATGGGCGGGGTGCAGTGGCACTCGCGGGACTTGTCGTTGAAGTAGCCGCAGGGGCAGGGATTCATGGCGGCGGCGAGCATGAAGCGGGCGGGGAAGCTCAGCGACATAGACGCGCGGGCAATGACGACGTTGCCGTCTTCGAGGGGCTGGCGCATGACTTCAAGGACGTTGCGGGGTAACTCGGGGAGCTCGTCGAGGAAGAGGACGCCGTTGTGGGAGAGGGAGACCTCGCCGGGGCGGGGGACGGCGCCGCCGCCGATGAG
>CAXTSA010000211.1:0-5446 GCA_964246755.1 uncultured Acidobacteriaceae bacterium | reverse complement strand
GCGTAACCGAGGGTGTGTCTTTGGGCAGGTTGCGGGCGGGCGGGGTGGCTGCATGACGGGCGTTGTCAGGGCTGTTTTCGGGGCTGTTTTCAGGGCTGATACGGGCGAGCTCGTAGAGGCACAGGGCGGCGGCCTGGCCGAGGTTCATGGAGGGGTGCTCCTCGCGCGTGGGGATGCGCAGAAGCAGGTGGCAGTGGCTCATGTCATCGTTCGAGAGGCCGAACTTCTCCGAACCGAACAGCAGGGCAACGCGCTGGCCGCGGTCGAGAGCGGCGCGGATACGCGTGGCGCCTGCTTCAAGGCGCTCGAGCGGCTGGAGCCAGGGTGTGTCGGATGCGGCGCCGCTGGGGCCCACGACAAACTGCGCGTCGTGGACGGCTTCGCCGAGGGTGGGGTAGTCCCGGGCGCTGCGGAGAAGCGCGGCCGAGGGGCCGACCGCAGAGGTGGCGGAGCGGAACTCCTTGTAGAAGATGTTCGCGACGCGGAGGTCGCCGGCGCCGAAGTTGCTCATGGCACGCGCGACCGCGCCGATATTGAGGGTGTTGCGCGGGGAGACGAGCACGACGGTGAGGTTGTGGAGGGAGTGAGTGGCGAGGGGCGTTGCGGTTTGGCTATGAATCGTTTCGTTCGCTAGCAAGGGTTCAATCCGGATGGAACGAGGTGGTGTGTCTTGACTGACGGTGGAAATGTAAGAAGCCCCAGAGTGGGGGAATTCAGGATCTGCGTTCCTTGACTTTGTTGTGCAACTCCGGCCGCACCCGGATGTTCCCATCCCACTGCGTACATGAAAAAGAAACCCTCCATCTGCCATGCTGAGTCATCGTCTTCGCCCACGGCACGCTACTCGAGTACGTCGTCCACAAGCTCCGCATCCGGATGGTAGAGCGTGGACAGGTATTCGGCTTCCGAAATCAGAGTCACTTGCGTGGTTGAGACCATGTAGCACCTCGTGTGGCCAGTTTACCCTCGCGAGATCGTAATGGGCAGCCCCGTTGTGCTTGCCCAAGTGCAGTGCTGGGAGTTTTGAGAATCGACGTGCGGGCTTGTGGTGAGCGGGTGCCGGCGGGTTTGCTACACAGCGCACGCAAAATCTGAAAAACTAGGGTCATGAGCTCAGCCGCGACTGCCCCTGCCACTGCAAAAAAGCTGTTTACCGATCGCATCAACCGGATTGAAGTATCCGCAACCATGGCTGTTACGGCCGAGGCCGCTCGGCTTCGGGCGGAGGGTGTGGACCTGGTGGACTTTGGCGCGGGAGAGCCGCATTTTGCTACCCCGAAGCACATTAAGGATGCGGCGATCGCGGCAATCGAAAGGAACTTTACCCGGTATACGGCGGTGCCGGGGATCCCCGATGTGCGGCGCGCCATTGTGGAGCGGCATACGACGGATTTCGGGACCGACTATGCGCCGGATGAGGCGGTGTTCACGACGGGGGGCAAGCTCGCGATTTTCAATGCGGTTCAGGTGCTGATCGAGCATGGCGATGAGGTGATTGTGCCGGTGCCGTACTGGGTTTCCTACAAGGACATCATCCAGTATGCGGGGGCTGTGCCCGTGTTTGTCGAGACGAGTGAGCGTGAGAACTTTCGCGTGACCGCGGAGGCGATCGAGGCGGCGATCACGCCGAAGACCAAGGCGATCATCCTGAACACGCCGTCGAACCCGGCAGGGTCGGTGATTGCGAAGGATGACCTGTTCCGCATTGTGCGGATGGCGCATGAGCGCGGCGTGTACGTCATGCTCGACGAGTGCTACGTGTACCTGCAGTATGACGGGGAGATTGTTTCCGGGGCTTCGGTGAAGGAGGCTCGGGAGCATGTCATCGTGCTGGGGTCGCTCTCGAAGACGTATGCGATGACGGGGTGGCGGGCGGGGTTTGCGCTGGGGCCGAAGCCGATCATCGCGGCGATGGGGAAGCTGCAGTCGCAGTCAACCTCGAACGCGGCCTCGTTTGTGCAGAAGGCCTCGGCGGCGGCGCTTTCCGGCTCGCAGGCGTGCGTGGCGGAGATGCGGGCGGACTACGTCCAGCTGCGGGACCGGATTCTTGCGCGGCTGGGGGAGATCCCTGGGGTGACGTGCACCAGGCCCGAGGGGGCGTTCTATGTGTATCCGAATATTTCGGCGTTTTTAGGCAAGCCCGGTGGACCGGCGACAGCGATGGAGTTGTCGAAGCGGCTGCTAACGGAGGCCCGGGTGGTGGCGGTGCCGGGCGAGGCGTTTGGGACCTCGCAGCATATCCGGTTGTCCTATGCGGTGTCGCATGAGGCGGTGGAGGAGGGGACGAAGCGGATGCGGGAGTGGTTCGCTGCGTTGGGGTAAGGTCAAGAGCGAAGACCCCCTACGCGGGAGGCGGCCACTTCTGGGGCGTGTTTTCGTTTGGTGATGACGTCAGCTTCAGTTGCCCTCCCGTTGGTCGGGTCGGGCTTTCGATGGGAAATCAGGGGGCGGATGAAGCTGGAAGTGCAAGGCATTTTGTTCGATATGGACGGCATCCTGGTTTCGTCGCTGGGATCGGTGGAGCGCTCGTGGGCGAAATGGGGCGCGATGCGCGGGGTCGATGGCGCGAAGGCGATTCTGACCGCGCATGGCAAGCGCGCGATTGAGACGATCCGGCTGCTGCGGCCGGACTTGAACGATGCGGAAGAGCTGGACGTGATCGAGCGTATCGAGATCGACGATCTGGAGGATTTAGAGGTGCTGCCCGGGGTGCCGGAGCTGCTCGCGTCGCTGCCCGTGGGGAGCTGGACGGTGTGCACGTCGGCGACGAAGCGGCTGGCGCGGGTGAGGATGGAGCACGTCGGGCTCACGGTTCCCGAGCAGTTTATCTCCGCCGACATGGTCGAGCATGGCAAGCCGCACCCTGAGCCGTATCTGCGCGGGGCGGAGCTGCTGGGCTTCGCGCCGGAGCGTTGTTTGGTGATTGAGGACGCGCCGGCGGGGTGCGCGGCGGGCAAGGCTGCGGGCTGTACGGTGCTGGCGACGTTGTTCTCGCACTCGGCGGAGCAGTTGGTGGACGCGGATTTCATTGTGGAATCGCTGGAGGAGTTGCGGGTAACAGGTAAGGCTGGCGCGCTCGAAGTGAGATTTGAGCCGATGTAGCTTCGAGCCGATGAGGCGGATGTGGCGGGAGAGGAGTTTACGCCGTCAGCCGGCCGTTGCTGGAACGCATCGATGGGGCGAGGCGCCGGGGGCCCAGGTGGTCAGGGTTGAGAGACTCTCACGGTTGAGCGGGGGACGAGGCTGCCTCTGCTTTCGCTGTCGTGCCGGCTGCCGGGGCGCTCGCTGGGACTGGCGGCGGAGTACTCGGCAGATTGTCGTGGACTTCGAGGTCCACCAGTTCGCCGGCTCCGGAGCCCCCGGGCTTATAGGCGAGCACGGCTGGGTGCCCGGCGAGGTGGTGGCACAGGGAGAAGTGGTCTTCGCCCCACCAGAGCGTGTCGGAAAAGCCGACCATCATGCGGCCGTTGCTGGAGAAGGTGAGGGGTTGGGCGCCGGCGGGTTTCCCGGGCGTCCCGTCGGGCATCAGGGTGACGCTGACCTTGCCTCCGGGCGCGCTGTCGCAGGAGACCGAGGTGAGCGTGCCGTGGGCGACCTCGACGGCCGGAGGCATGTCGAGGGCGAGCGCTGGTCCGTCGCCGCGCTGGGCTGTGGGCACAGCTTCCCACAGCTCCACGGCTTCGTCGTGGTCGGGGCCGAACCAGTGCGTGGCGACATACCTGGAGTAGGCCGCCGCGAGAGCAGGCTGGTTGCCGCGCAGAAGGATGTGCCCGGTCAGGATGTGATAACCGGCGCGCCAGGGTTCGAGCGTTTCAGCCTGGTGCGCATCGTTGTAAGCCTGCTGGATAGCGTTCAGGCGCCACTCAGTCAGCGCGAGCTCGACGTAGGCCGGCGCGAACCGGGGCGCAAGTGTCGTTACCTTTTCGAGGGTCGCCTGGGTGGCGCGCAACTCGTCGGGCGCTTGCGCGCCCAGCGGTTTGCCGGACATGGTGACGGCAAAAAGCGAGCGGGGGAGAGCGGGGTCGAGTGCGAGAGCTTGGTGCCACTCCCCTTGGGCAGGCTCATCCTGCCCGGCATCGAAGTCGAGGAAGCCGAGCTCTTCGTGCGCTCCGGCGAGTCTGGGGTCGAGTGCGATGGCTTGCTCGATGAGGCTGCGCCCGGCGGGGCGGTCTCGGGCGCCGATATGGAAGCAGCCCAGCTCGTAGTCCGTCTCCGCGGGGGAGAGTTTTCGTTCGGCAAAGGACTTCGGGTCGGGGCCATGGTCCGGGGGCAGGACGCCGGCGGCAAAGGAAAAGTGCTGCAGATAGAGCGAAAGCGCGGAGTCGAACGCATGGGGGTCGCCGAAGACCTTGCGAAAGGCGGTCTGCTGGTCGGTCCCGGTCTGGAGGAGTTGGAAGAAAGTGTTCAGCTTATCGCCATGATCCATGCCCGGGCCGAAGATCATGAAGTGGACCAGTGCCCAGCTTTCGGCATAAAACAACTGCACTTTCTGATCGTCATGGTAATAGGGCGAGCGGCTGTTGACGTCAAGCATGGCGGTAAGGGGGATGAGCGGCTTCTGGCGCAGCAGGCCCAAGCGCTCGCTGGGCGCGCCGACATAGATGCGGTCTCCCTGGAAGCGGGTGTAGGCGTAGAACTCGGCCATGCCTTCATCAAGCCAGGTGGGCAGCCAGTGGGCGTTGGCGTGGAGAACGCTGTGGGTGTACTCGTGGTAGACCACCTCGCGGGCGCCGCTGCTCCAGGTGTCCAGCCGTACGAGGGCGAACTGCTTCTCCCATCCGCGATGGAACTCACCCGCGACCTTGTCGCCCTGTGCTTTCCAGAGAGCCGGTTCGAGTGCGCGAAAGGTGTTTGCATCGTGGGCCGCGACGATGGTCAGCGGAGCACCGGACTCGATCTGATCGTTGCCGAAGCGCAGGACGAAGACGTAACGCATCTGCTCGAACTCGTGCGCGACCATGCGGCCTTCTCTCGGGGAGCCGTCGGTAAGCACGCGAAAGTGGGGGCTCCGGATCTCGGTCCAGGTTTGCTCCGCATGGGCAGGGCCGGAGAGTGCGGCCAGCAAGAGAGTTAGCAGCAGGCAGGGGATCGCGGAGAAGCGCATGACGGCGATTCTCGAGTCGGGGCCGAGGCGCGTCAATACCACTTCGGTTATGCGCGAGAGATTCGCGCGCGAGAGAGTGTCAATTTGGGACAGCGTTCGGCTCAGGACGCAAGGCTTGATCGAGAGCCAGTGATCTGCTGCGTTTACGAGAGGCGAGCCGGGGAACGCAGAGAAGCCCGAGACACAGCGCCCCGGGCTCTGGGAACGGCTACTGAATCGCCCATTGCTGGGCGGCGGTGCCGTTGCAGGTCCAGGACTGGACGACGGTGCCGCTGGCTGCTCCGGAGCTACGTACGTCCAGGCACAGGTTGGGGTTGTTGGCGGGGTGGAGGGTGTAGGTGT
>CAXTSA010000210.1:0-5464 GCA_964246755.1 uncultured Acidobacteriaceae bacterium | reverse complement strand
CCCCCGACTTACGAAACCACAACGGAATCCCCCGCTCCCATCCAGTGGAATCCATGGTTGCGCGTTGGCTTCCGTTTCTGCTTCTGCTACTTCGCTCTCTGGATTGTGTTCAACGGAAACGCAACGATCTGGACTGCGATCCCGATGGCGGGTTTCTGGATCGCGGGCAAGCTGGCGATGCCCTTCGCGCTACTGGCGCAGTGGCTCGGCCCCAGGCTTTTTCACCTGGACGGCATCAGCGCTCACCTGCATGGTGGAGGCTCCGGCGATAAAGCGCTCGACTGGATTACGACCGGCATCTTTGTCGCTGTGGCGCTCGCGGGCACTCTGGTATGGAGCGTGCTTGACCGGCGTCGCCGCGAATACCAGGTACTGCTCGCATGGCTGCGGTTCCTGCTGCGGCTTTCCATCGGCGTCGCGATGCTTATCTACGGATTCGCCAAGCAGGTTCCACACCAGATGCAGCCGCCCAGCCTCGCCGTGCTCATCGAACCGGTCGCGCAAATCTCACCGATGACCCTGCTGTGGACCCTGATCGGCTCGTCCCCGGGCTACGAAATGATCTGCGGATTCGCGGAGGTCGCGGGCGGACTGCTGCTGCTCTACCGCCGCACGGCGCTTTTCGGCGCGTTGCTTACCGCGTTCGTGACGTTGAACGTCGTGCTCTACAACTTCTTTTTCGACGTGCCGGTAAAGATATTCGCGCTGCACCTGCTGCTTGGCGCTGTCTTTATTACGCTACCCGACCTCCGGTCGCTTGTATCATTTTTCTGGCTGCATCGGCCTGCCGCGCCGGCCGGCGTCTGGGTACCGCCGGCCGAGCGCAAAGGCTTTCGCAGGGCGACGGTTCTCGTCGAAATCGCCTTCGTTGTGCTGGCCATTGGGCAGATGCTGGTCTTCGGCGTCATGGGCTGGCGGCAGACCGTGGCGGCCCGCCACACTGCTTCGACGCTGGTGGGCGCCTGGCGCGTGGAAGGATTGCCCGGCAGCACCGGCGCACCCTGGCGTACAGCGGAAAACCAGTCGGTTACCGGCTTCTACATGGACACGGTGCACAAAGCCGAGTTGCGGAGCGCCGATGGCCAGCTTTGGCGTGCCTTCGTGTTGCCGGACGAGACAAAGCATGAGTTGCGCGTGATGACCGCCGGCAAAGGAAGCCGCGATTTTACGTACCGGCTTTCCGGAACCGATCACCTGCTGCTTACGCCGAAAGCGCCGAAGGGAAAACCAGCGGGTGAAGCGCTCGCACTCACGCGCATCCCTCTGCCGGCCAGCTATCCACTGCTCACCCGAGGCTTTCACCTGGTCAATGAGTGGGGTTACGAACGCTAACTCGTTGTCCGCTTGAGCTGGCCGCAAGCGGCGTAGATGTCGCGGCCTCTTGGGCGGCGGATGTAGGCGGTTACGCCGCGTGCGATCAGGCGGCGCTGGAACGCGTCGACGGCGGACTGCTCGGGCTGGGCATAGGGCGTCCCCGGACCGGGGTTCCAGACGATGAGATTCACGTAGGCCGGAAACCCCGCCCCGCGCACCAGCGCAACCACTTCCTCCGCATGCTCGAGCCGGTCGTTCACGCCGCCCAGCAGCACGTACTCGAACGTGATCTTCTCGCGCGCTCCCAGCGGGATCGTTCGCGCCGCCTCCATCACAGCCTCGATATTCCACTTACGCGTAACCGGCATCACCTGCTCGCGCACCAGGTCGTTCGAAGCATTGAGCGAGATCGCAAGCTTCGGCCGCACGGGCTCCGCTGCGAACCTCAGGATGCCCGGCACGATGCCGGAGGTCGAAACAGTCATGCGCGAGGGGTGCAGGCCAACAGGGCCCACCAGCAGCCGAAACGCGTCCATGAACGCGTCGTAGTTGAGAAACGGCTCGCCCATCCCCATAAACACCAGGTTGATGCGGTCGCGGCCCAGATGCACCGCCTGTCGCTTGAGCACCGCGACGACCTGCCCTGCGATCTCGCCCGCCGCGAGGTTGCGCACAATGCCCAGCTTGGCCGTGAGGCAGAACTGGCAGTTGACCGCGCAGCCGATCTGCGAGGAAACACAGATCGTCGCGCGGCGCTGCGGAGCGCTGCTGCCGCGCGTATCCGGCTCGCCTTCGGTGCCCTCGATCGTCGATTCCGCCCCATCGCCGCCCGGCATCCACACAGTTTCGACCGTCTGTCCGTCGAGCCCCGCGACCAGGTACCGTTCCGTTCCATCCACAGATCGAAAGGTCTCGGTGATTTCGGGCAGCCCGACGGCGTAGCCTGCCTCTTGAAGCTGCTCGCGAAACCCCTTGGGCAAGGTCGACATCTCCTCGATCGAGCCGGCCCAGTCGCGATACAGCGCCTGCTCGATCTGCCGGGCACGGAAACGCTTGTGACCAAACTGGGCGGCAAGCCCATCCAGTCCGCCCGCGTCCAGGCCAAAGAGGGGCTTCGCTCTCTCCGGAGGGACCGGATCGGGCTGGGCATCTACAATGGGGAGAAGCCGGGTTTGGAGAGTGGTTGCCACACTTTGAGGATACAGCGGCCGCCGCGACAAGCAGGTCCCTCGTCGCTGCGCTCCTCAGGATTACCCTTTCTTAGGTGGCGAGACTTGGGCGACAAAAGCCGATACGGCTGTGGCCACTGCGAAAACCGGAAATCAGGAGACGAATGACCGAAACCGAGACGACCTATGAAGCCCCGGACCGCAACATCCGCCGGACGACCCTGCCCAACGGCATGATCATCCTCACCGAGGAGATGCCGCACCTGCGCTCGGTTGCCATGGGCGCCTGGATGCGCGCCGGCTCGCGCCACGAAGCGCCGGCGGTCAACGGGATCTCGCACTTCGTCGAGCACATGGTCTTCAAAGGAACCGAAACCCGCTCGGCGCAGCGCATCGCGCGCGAAGTGGACGCGATCGGCGGCAACCTGGACGCGTTTACCGGTAAGGAAACCGTCTGCTTCAACATGAAGGTGCTCGATGAGCACACCCCGAAGGCGCTCGATATCCTCTCGGACCTGGTGCTCAACCCCACCTTCGCCGAGGAGGAGATCCGGCGCGAGCGCGGCGTCATCCTCGAAGAGATCAAGATGGACGAGGACAACCCCGACTACCTGGTCCACGAGATATTCACCCAGAACTTCTGGGCCGGCAATGCGCTGGGCCGCCCCATCCTGGGCACGGAAAAAACCGTCGGCAGCTTTGAGCGCTCCACGCTGCTCGACTTCTATGGCTCGCGCTTCCACGGCGGCAACCTCGTCTTCTCAGCCGCCGGACACATCGACCACAACCGCTTTGTCGCGATGGTGACGGAGCGCTTCGCCGCCCTGCCGGCCGGCACGCCGCTGTCCGTCGAAGCACCGCCGAAAACCGCCGCCAAAATCATCCTGCGCAGCAAGAAGTCGCTTGAGCAGGTGCAGCTTTGCCTCGGCGTGCCGGCGCGGCCTCTCGCCGACGAGTCCCGCTATGTCTCTCTGCTGCTCAACACGATCCTGGGCGGCGGCATGAGCTCGCGCCTGTTCCAAACAGTGCGCGAAGAGCATGGCCTGGCCTACTCCATCTACTCCGACCTGAGCCCCTACCGCGATACCGGCTCGCTGTGCGTCTTTGCCGGGACTTCCGCCGAGAAGGCGCTCGAGCTGATCCGTCTGGTGATGGCGGAGTTTCGCCGGCTGAAGGACTCACTCGTAGACGCGGACGAGCTCCGGCGTGCGAAAGATCAGCTCAAGGGCAACCTGCTCCTGTCACTCGAAAGCTCCGGCGCACGCATGTCGAACCTCGCTCGCCAGCAAATGTACTTCAACCATTTCTTCGGCCCGCAGGAGATCCTGGAGCGCGTCGAGGAGGTCCGCGTGGAAGACCTGCAAACGATGGCGCAATCGCTGTTCGATGGCGAGCGGGTGGCGCTGACGATGCTGGGGCGCCTGGACGGGATCAAGGTCGGGCGGGAGCAGTTAGCCTGCTGAACTAAGTAGTCCGCGTAACTGGCACGGACGGTCACCCACTCGATTTCCCGCTTGCCAATCACGCGTGCGAGGGGTACAGTGCGGAGGCTCGCATTCCTGCCTGGAATTCCTACGCGCGCGGCCCGCAACAGGCGAGAGTCCCGCATATCCCTGTCACGGAGAACTCCCATGCGTTTACGCAGGCTGTACCTTTCTATCCTCCTCCTTTTCTGCGCTTCGCTTTTACTATTGCCCAGCGCCTCCGCCCAGTACTGCGCCATTGTTCCGGGCTCATACGCGTTTCTTGTCACCGGCAATCTCGCAGGGCCGACCACCCGTGCCAGCCACTCCCTTGCAGTTATCGGCAGTATCCGAATCGATAGCTTCGGTGAAGGTAACGGCTTTGAAGATATCAACTCCTCGTACGGGCTAGTGCAAGACGAATCGATTACAGGCGTGTGTACCAATCGCTCCGACGGGTTGAGGGATCTCGTACTGACAAGCGCATCAGGTCAAACACAAGCGTTCCTGCTCGGCAATGACAACTCACTGCAGTACACCGGTCCCGGGGCGGCCGCCGCTGGCTTCCTCTACATGCAGGATGTCTACGCTTTGCATTCGCAGTTTTACGGAGTTTCCGACATCGGTCTTTCGGGCGAAACAGCCTGCCTAAACTCCTGCAGCTATAACCATCCCGCAGGAGCGATCTCCGCAAACCTGACGGGATCAAGTTTGAGTACGGATCCCTATAGCATCAAGGGTACGCTCGACGCGACATTTGCGACCACTAAGATCTCTAATCAACCGGTAACCGGCCAGATAGAGGAGGCACCTTCAGGTTTGGGGCGCTTCACTCTTAGCCTCTCTGTAGCCAATGAGGCTCCAGACCTTCCAACGAAATTCATCGCCTATGTTATCGATGCCAACTCTTTCCTGATAATTTCAGCGGATTCCCATGCAAACACGGCGCTGCTTACTGGCGATGGATCCCTTCGGCACGCAGATTAAAACTGTGCCGGTACGAAGTCAAAGCAGCTCTTAGCTGCTTTGTCGATTCTGCCTGTTACACCTTGCACACCTTCTAAAACAGGCGTGCAAGGTGCATTGTAGAGCCGTATGTCTCAAGCGTTATTAGCTCTTACCCTTCGGCTGCGCTTTCGCTCCGGGGCTGTCGCTGGTGCTTGCCTGGAAGCGTGAATGCCTGCCGTCTCCCGGCTGCAAAGGCGAGATACCGCCCTTGGCCATCAACTGCGCCGCGATCTCGTAGATCTCCTCCGGCGCATAATCCGGCGAGAACAAAGACCTCGACTCGCCGACAACCGGGCCCTCCGCGGCATAATCCGGGGCACCTGGAATCACCTCCAGCTCCTCGCCATCCGCCCAGTCCGCCGCACCTGACCAGACACCGGCCACATCGGTGTAGTCCGAGGGGGAAAAGGTGTAGAGTTTGCGGTGACTGCCGATCTTTTTTTTTTTTGTTTCGTCGTGGATCTTGTTGTAATCTTTATTGTTCGTCGGCAGCTTGTTCGTGATTTCAAC
>CAXTSA010000209.1:5169-5472 GCA_964246755.1 uncultured Acidobacteriaceae bacterium | reverse complement strand
GAAGTCGAGCGGCAGGCCGTAGGTTTCGTAGAGGTGGAACGCTTGCTTGCCGCTGAAGGTTAAGGCGCGGAGAGCCGTATCCAGTTCGCGCACGCCAATCTCAAGTACGCGCGCGAACTGCCGCTCCTCAGCTTCCACAATCCTTGCGACCCGCTCTGCATTGTCGCGCAGCTCTGGATAGGCATTTTCCATCTCGTCGCGCACCGCGAATACCATCCGGTCCATGAACGGTTGCTGTTGCCCAAGTAAGCGGCCATGGCGAATGCCGCGACGCAGAATCTTGCGCAGAACGTAGCCCCGGCC
>CAXTSA010000209.1:0-5148 GCA_964246755.1 uncultured Acidobacteriaceae bacterium | reverse complement strand
TTGCCGCGCGGGCGTGGTCGGCGATGATGCGCAGTGAAGCATCGGACGGAGCAGACCCGTCAGTATAGAGAGTGTCGGTAAGTTCGCTGGCTTTCTGTATCAGTGGCGTGAACAGATCGGTTTCATAATTTGATAACTTGCCTTGTAATACCGAGGCCAGTCGCTCTAAGCCTGCGCCTGTGTCAATGGAAGGTTTTGGCAGTAACTCCAGCCTTGGTTCGCTCGTTGCAGCATCGAGCGAGCGGTCAAACTGCATAAAGACTAAGTTCCATATCTCAACGTACCGCTGGTCGTCATCGCCGAACGGCTTGTCTTCCCCGGTCTCGCTGGCTTCGATGCCTAAGTCGTAGAAGATTTCCGAACACGGACCACACGGGCCGGTTTCGCCCATTTGCCAGAAGTTATCCTTCGCGCTCATTTCGAAGATGCGCTCCGCGGGCACGCCCTGCGCGCGCCACAGGTCGTAAGCCTCCGCGTCGCGTGGAACGCCGTTTTCGCCACGAAAAATCGTGACGTACAGCCGGTCTTTCGGCAGGCCGAACCACTGCTCGGAGGTTACCAACTCCCAGGCGTAGGCGATCGCGTCGGCCTTGAAGTAGTCCCCGAACGAGAAGTTGCCGAGCATCTCAAAAAACGTGTGGTGGCGGCGCGTGAAGCCGACGTTTTCAAGGTCATTGTGCTTGCCGCCTGCGCGCACGCACTTCTGCGAGCTGGTCGCGCGATTATAGGAGCGCTGCTCCAGACCGAGAAACACGTCCTTGAACTGGTTCATGCCGGCGTTGGTGAACAACAAGGTGGGGTCATTCTGCGGGACGAGCGAAGAGGAGTGGACGCGACGGTGCCCTTTCTCCTCGAAGAACCGCAGAAACAGCTCACGAATTTCAGCGCCAGAACGGACTTGCATACGCTCAAGTGTACTTCGAAGCTGCTGGCGAGCTAGGGGGCCGAAGGCTTCCAGATCGCGCCTTCCAGCCGCGTCTGCTCGTCCCGCGCTTGCTCAAGCTGCGGGAAGGCTTGGGAGTGCTCGCGCATGAGCAGCGCGGACACAACCGCATCGAACGCATCCTCGCTCGCCACAGCCGCGGCGCAAACCGGCGGCGGGAGCCCGGCATAGCGAGGCTGCTCCAGGTAACTCGCGCGTGCGGCGGCGCTGCTTTTCACCACCGGGCCGGTCAGCAGGCGGGGGTAGATTTCGACCAGCATCGGAAGGCGCGGCGGATCAAACGGCCAGACGCTCCAGCCGGTTTCCCGCAGGCGCCCCAGCATCGGCATGCCTCGCAAAGTGCCGGTGCCGACCGCGCCGGCGCCGCCGATCTGAAACGACGAAAGCGGCAGCCGCTTGCCCGCCGGAGCTTCGCGCTCGCACTGCCGAAAGCCGAGCCACTGTGGTCCTCGGTGCGAGGCCGGCGGGCCGGAGCCCTTGCGCCTGCCCCAGAAGTGCCCGTGCGGCTCCCGCAGCCATGGCTCGCCTCGGCTCGCCGCCACGGCCCAAAGAGCCGGGGCGCTGTCGCAACCGAGTTCGCGAAGAAACCACGCGGGATAGGAGAACGAAAAGTCGAGCCCTGCGATAACAGAACTGCCCGCGATGGCGATCTCTCGAAGCGTTTGCTCTACCTCGATGCGAAGACGGCCGCCCTGAAGGACGACTTCTCCAGTCGATACGTCGCAAACGGCGGTCTCGATTCCACGCCGCTGGGCGGCTTTCGATGCGGCGCCGGACCAGTCGATCGCGATGACCTGCTCCGGAACAGGCATCGCTTGCGCCTGTGCCGGCCCGCCGACTTTACTCATCGGCTGCGCGGTCGGTTTGCTCCAGATCGACCTGCTCCACGGCCGGCAGATCGGACTCGCCAACGCCCCAGTTTTTCAAATTCTTGTATGCGACGCCGATCGAGAAGCGGCCGCTTACCAGCCGCCGCACCACCCGCGCGGACTCTTTCTCGTTCTCCGGCTTGCGCATGCGCTTGCGCTCCAGGAACTGCCGCGCCAGCTCTTCCTCGTTCACGTGCTCGTAGGCCTGGTCGAGTGTTGCGGCCACCAGCTCGCCGTCGACACCCTTATGCTGCAGATCCTGCTGCACGCGGCGGCGGCCGAACTTCGCGCCCTCCTGGCGAAGGCGGGTGTAGTCGGCGGCAAAGGCCTGGTCGTCGAGATAGCGCTGCGCCTTGAGTCGTTCGAGGACCGCCTCGATACGCGCCTCGCCGGTCTCGCCTTTTTCGACACGCGTGCGCATCAGCCGGCGCAGCTCGGCGACGGTGCGCATGCGGCGGCCGAGCGCGCCGACGGCATACTCGTACAGCGCCGGTTCGTCCAGCGGTTCGCGCGCTTTCGGCGTCTTCCATGGCATTGCCAATTCCTCACTTCACAGCGTGGCCGTCCAGACCTATTCGTCGTTCCCGGCGCGCCGCTTTGCAAGGTCGTCCAGCTGCCGGCGCCAGTCGAGTGTGTCGAGGAAGCCGCGCTTTTCGCGCCAGTTCTCCTCCACAATGATGTGCAGTTGCAGAAACACGCGCGTGCCCAGCAAGTGCTCAATCTCCTTGCGAGCCGACGAGCCAATCGCTTTCAGCTTCACGCCACCCTTGCCGATCAGGATCGCTTTCTGACCGTCGCGCTCGCAGTAGATTGCCGCGGCGATGCGCGTCAGCGGCAGCTTCGGTGGCTCCTGAGGGGAGTTCGGGGGGCCGGGCTTCGGCTTGCGGGCCTTCGCTGGGGACGTGGCCGGCGGCTCTTCCCATTGCTCGATCACCACCGCGCTCGCGTACGGAACCTCTTCGCCGGTCTCCATCAGGATGCGCTCGCGGATCAACTCCGCTGCGAGAAAGCGCTCGGGCTGGTCGGTGAACTGGTCCTTGGGGAAGTAGCGCTCGCCATCGGGCAAGTACTGGACCAGTTTTTCCAGCAGCAGATCGAGCCCGTCGCGTTTGCGTGCGGAGAGCAGGAGCACCTCCTTGAACGGATGGAGCGCGCTCAACTCGGTGATCATGGGCAGCAGCTTTTCGCGCGGGACCAGGTCGATTTTGTTGATCAGCAGAAACACCGGGCAGTCCAGCTTGCGAATCAAATCGAAGACAAATGCGTCCTCACTCGCGTCCCGGCTCAGGCGCGCCTCGCGCTGCGGGGTTTTCGCGATCTCTGTGTCGATTGCAGGCGGGTCCGGCTCATCGTGACCGGGGCGCGGAGGAGCCGGTGACAGCTCCAGCTTCCGCGAGGCGTCAACCATGACCATGACCACATCGCGGCTTTCGAGCGCGTCGTAGACCACCTGCATCATCTGCTTGTCGAGCAGAGTGCTTGGCTTATGCACACCGGGGGTATCCACAAACACGATTTGCGCCGCGGGATGTTTGCCTTTGCTTGCCGGGACATCGACGATGCCGTGGATGCGGGTGCGGGTGGTCTGCGGCTTGCTCGTGACGATCGCGACCTTTTCGCCTGTCAGGGCGTTGACCAGCGTCGACTTGCCCGCGTTCGGACGCCCGAGAATCGATACGAATCCACTCTTCAAACTGCTTTCCTTTCATCCACCTGCGGCGTCGATCCAGTCGCGGCTCTCGGTTATGCGGCAGCACCGGCGCGCGACACGCGCATGCGCTCGATCCGGCGATCGGTGGAGGCCAAAATCTCGAAGCGTAGCCCATTATCCTCGACCACCTCGCCGGGCAGGGGGAAGCGCCCTGCAGTTTCACTCACGACGCCGGCAACCGTGGTCGCCTCATAGTCCTCCGGCGCTACCCACTCGCCGCCCAAAAGGTCCTCCAGCTGCGCCACTTCCAGGTCGCCCGGGACGGTCCAGACGCCTGTGCCCTCTTCCCGCACCGCTTCAGCATCTTCACCCTCATGCTCGTCCGTAATGGTGCCGACGATCTCTTCGACCATGTCTTCGATCGTCACGAGCCCGGCGACGCCGCCGTACTCGTCCACGACGACATGCATGTGCTGCTTTTCACGCTGCATGTCCCGCAGCGCTTCGTTGGCGCGCTTTGTTTCAGGGATGAAAGTCGCCGGACGTGCGATGGAGCCGACGGTTTGCGTGTGCGCGACGATGTCGGTGATCTGGAGCGTATCGTGCGCGAACACAATCCCGGTAATCGAGTCGAGGGTGCCGGCAAAAACGGGCACCCAGGAGAATGCGTTTGTTTAGAGCAGGGTGAGCAGCTGCTCGACTGTGATCTCCTCGGGCACGGCAAAGATGCGTGGGCGCGGCGTCATCACCTCGCGCACCACCTTGTCACCGAACTCGACCGCGGAGCGGATCAGGGCGTGGTCTTCCTCCTCAAGAATCCCTTCTTCCTGGCCGGCCTCGATCAAGGCATCCACTGCGGCGCCGGAAGGGTCTTCCTCCCCCTTGGCGGCGGGTTCGCTGGCCAGCGTCACAATCGATAACAGGAAACTGATGGCAAGCGTGATCGGCAGGAAAACCGCGAAGAGCAGACGCAGCGGCCAGATGAAACGGACCAGCCAGGCGCCGCGGGTGCGCGTAAAGAAAACGTAGGGAAGCAGCCGGTTGAAAAATACGATAACCAGAATCACGGCGAAGACAGCCTGCGCGATCTGAATGGCTGTCGGCGCGCCGGTCTGGCTGCTCCTGTCGAATGTCAGAACAGCGATGAGCAGCGTAAGGCAAGCCAACGAGAGCTGCGAGAGCACTGCCGCGGACAAAGCGAGTTGCTCCCGGCCGAAGATCAGCCGCGGCTCGATGCGCTCTTCCCAGATGTCGATGTTCTCCTGGAAGTCGCGAGAGAGAAACTTGCCCATCTCCGAGTACAGGCGATCGATATAGGAGACGAGCGTAAGCACCGCAAGCAGCATCGCGATGAGCAGTGCCGTCGCAATGCTCATGGTGCTGCTGCCTGGCGCGGGGGCCGGCCGCCGGTTGTCGTTTGCATGGGTCGCTTCCCTGCTTCTTCGCGGGCACGCTCGATGAGCCCCGACGGCAGGTCGAAGCGGGTTCGCAGTGCGCGCTCGCGGCGAGCCATTTGCCCCGCGTCCTGCTCGTGGTCTAGCCCGGCGAGGTGCAGCAGGCCGTGCAGCAACAGAACCTTTATCTCGAGCAGCAGTGTGTGCTTGCACTCGGATGCTTGGCGTGCTGCTGTCTCGACCGAGATGGCAAGGTCGCCGGCAAGGTGCGGTTGGCCGGCGAAACCGGAT
>CAXTSA010000208.1:0-5500 GCA_964246755.1 uncultured Acidobacteriaceae bacterium | reverse complement strand
GGGTAGAACGCACACAGTAGCGCGTCGCTTAGGATGCACAAAGAGAGCCGGTAGGCGCCGGCCTCTTCGTTATAGGTGCTTCAAATCCTTCCGGGTAAAAAGCAAAATCGCGAGCCCCATCGCGAGAACTCCGCCCCCGAGAGCCTGCGCCGCACCGGCCCAGGGAATTGGGGAAGAACTTCCCAACGCTGCCCCAAAAACCCGCGACAAGCCGCCCCACCCTTTCGTTCCCGCACCGAGCAGGCCGGCAAGCACCACTCCAGTAGCCGCTGCCGCGAACATGGGCGGCAGCAGCACGGAAAACAGCATGCCGACGGCACAAAGCAGCAGCCCTCCGGCGAGCTCCGCAACTACGGCCGAGGCGAGCATGGGTGTGCGCAGGTGCAACAAGCCCGCGAACGCGCCCGCGTTGACCAGCCACACCAACACGTAGCCTGCAAACGGCAGATACGCGTAGGCTGCAAGCGCCAGCAGATACTCTCCCCGACCGACAGCGCGCCCCAGGACACCCTGCGTACGGCGCGCCCTCTGCTCCCCTCCGAGCGCCACGCCGGCGCCTAGCCCGACCAGCACCAGCCCATAGAACAGCTCCTGCTGGAGTATCGCGGCGACGTCCTCGACGGCAGGGCCGCCGTGCGAGGCGACCAGCAGAATCGCTGAGAGAATGCAGGGCCACAGCAGCAGCAGTACAAGCAGCACAAAGTTCTGCCGTACCAGCTTGCGCGTGACCATCGCGATCCGCAGAAAGCTGCCGTTCATGAGTGGGCCTCCTCTCCCGTCGCGTGTTGCGAACCGGATGCCCGCAGGTGTTGCGCGAACAGGTCCTCGAGCGTGCGATGTTCCCGCTCCACACGCACCAGCTCCGCGCCGGAGAGCCAGGCCTGCTCCAGGAACTCCCGCTGTCGCGCGACGGGAACCGCGAAGACGAGGTCAGAACGGGCTGCGGGGGGAGCGCCCACCAGCAGCGAGGCACCCACCTCACGGACGAAGCTGCTTTCGCGAGCCAGACCTCGCAGGGTAATGCGCGCCGTCGCGCCTTCTTTCAGCAGCGCGGCCATCGGCCCGGCATGCAGGACACGGCCGCGGTCAAGAAATGCCGCCCGATCGCAAAGCTGCTCCACTCCCTGGAGCTGGTGCGAGGAGAAGAATACAGCGGTACCCTCCGCGCGCGCCCGCTCGAGCGCTCCGCGAATTAGCAAGACCGCCGGGGGATCGAGCGCGGATGTCGGCTCATCCAGGATCAGCAGCTCCGGCCGGTTGACAAGGGCCTGCACCAGTGCGAGCCTCTGCTGCTGGCCACGCGAAAACTTGCGGACGTCTCGCCCCGCTCCTGCGCCTGCACCCGGCAGGTCCATCCATCGCAAGAGCTCGAGCGCCCGCTCCGGCAGACCCGGCGTACTTCGCTTCCCTTCCGTGTCATTGAGCCGCGCGGCGAACAGCACCGTCTCCAGAGCGCTTCCAGAGAAAAAGACCGGCGCATCCGCGACATAGCCTACCCGCGAGCGGGCAGCACGGGCATGCGTGAACGGCAGCCCGAGCAGCTCGCCCCGGCCCTCGGTAGCACGCAAGAATCCCATGGCCAGATGGATGGCCGTGGTTTTCCCCGCGCCATTCGGTCCCAGAAAGCCGAAAATCTCGCCCGGCTCAACAGAGAGCGACAGCGACTGAAGCGCGACGCTGCGCCCGAAGCGTTTGCTCACTCCCTCGAATACGAGCCGTGCCGTCATATGCGGTATAGATGACGCGAGGCAGCAAAAAGCCCTCACCGAAGTGAAGGCTCATGCATGCGGAGAAAGGTCTCTCCCCGATTACCGGACTTTGGCGAAAACAATGACTAGGGTGAACAGCGCCAGGGATTCAATGAAGGCCAGTCCAAGCACGTAGAAGAACAGGATGCCGGCGCGTGCTCCCGGATTGCGCGCGAAGCCTTCGGCAGCCTTTGCGGCGGCCAGACCCTGGCCGATACCGCAGCCCGCCGAGGCGATGCCCATGCCGATGCCTGCTCCAAGCGGCACATAGCTCGCCGCGCCGCCGCTGCCTGTCTGCGCCCAGGCCGGCGAGGCCAGCAGCAGGACGGAAAGTGTCATGAATAGGTACTGTAGCTGCTTCATTTCGGTCGTTCTCCTTATCGCTTCCCTCAAATTTCAAAGCCGCAGTGGGTGGTTGAACCGCGCTCTTCAGACGCGTCCCTCACGCTGCTGCTCTTCCCCGTGCGCCCGGGCGGAAGCGTTGCTCCCCGGCAGGAATCCTTTAAAGCGCGCCTTCCTCATCATGCGATGCGGCGCCGGAAACATAGATCATCATTAGCAACATGAAAACATAGGCCTGGATAATTGCGACTGCGAAGTGCAAGCCGAGAAACACGATAGGCAGCCCGATCGGGATCAGCGAGAAAAACACCAGCGTCAACAGATCGCTGGCAAACATGTTGGCATACAAACGGACGGTGAGCGAAAGGATGCGGGCGATGTGCGAGACGATCTCAAGCGGCAGCATGAAAGGCGCCATCCACCAGACCGGCCCCATGAAATGCTTGATATAGCCGATGGGACCGTTCGCGATCAGGCCCACAGCATTGTAATAGATAAAAGTAATCAGCGCCAGTCCCAGAGGCACCTCGGGGCTCGACGTCGGGGTAGAAATCCCGGGCAGCAGCCCTATCAAGTTGCAGCAAAGCACAAAGAGCGCGATGGACGCCGCCAGAGGCATATGGCGCTCATAGCCGTGGCCGATGATCGACTCGCCCTGCCCGCCCACAAACTCGTATACGCTCTCGGCCGTGAGCTGCAGCACTCCGGGCTTTTCGACCGACAAGGTCGCACGGACCAGCACGAAAAACAGCAGGAGCAGAAAGAACACGACCAGCTCAAGCGTGAGCGCATTGGTTATGGGCGAGTTGGGCTGCGCCGGGTGCACATCCAGGTGCAGCAGCAACGCGTCGATCGGACGGGCGAACAGTGCGTTCAGAAAGCGGTTCAGCGCATCGAGAAGAAAAAGCATGGTTCCTTCGTTCGTCCCGGATTTAGGGCGCAGAGGAGGCTTTAGGAGCGGATCAAGCGTGCTGCCTCAATCGACAAAGCGATGACCGCAAGCACCAGCCCACCCACCAGCGCATACACTGAGCCGTTGAGACTCTTCAGGCTACCATAAAGCACCGCTGCGGCGATGATAAGGCGAAGGAAGAATCCCAGCAAAATGCGCGTGCCGCCCACCGCCCTCTGGTTATCGAGCTTGGCCAGGATCAGCGCGAGCAGCTTCTGCCACTCCCACAAACTCGCTACCGAGATCGCCGCGCCGACCAGCAGCAGCAGCGCGGTCTGCCAGCCGGCAACCAGCAACAGGACGGAAGCCAGAGCCAGGGACAGGACTGCTACCAACCGCATGGCGCGAAACATCGCGCGCTTCAGGTGCACATCGGTAAAGTCGGGCAGTTGCGTCGAGGGTTCGGGCGTCGCACCTGGGGAGGCTTCCTCAGCAGTGCCCCTGTCGGGAGCTGTCATGAACGCCGGTCGTCTTTCTCTTCGTCCTTGCCAAAGCCCGAACCTTTCGGCGCCTGGAAGTCGTAGGCGGTCGAAGCGAGCGTCGACGGCGCGGCGATCATGCGGAACAGCTGCACAAACCCAGCCAACATTCCGAGCACCAGGCCGACGATATAAATCCAGTGCTGGTGCAGGAGCTTGTCGAGCAGCACTCCCAGGAGCCAGCCCACTGCGACGGAAATCGGCAGGATAAACGCAATCTGCGTGAGCTTCTCCGCCTTGACGAGCGCCTGCACGCTGCCGCCTTTTCCCTCTGGCTTTCCGGGTTGTGGATGGGGACTCATTCGCGTTGCTCCCACTCTATCAAGTTCCGCGCGCAACCCGCTTATACTCAAGCGGTACCGCTTACGCCCGAAGGACACACACACTTGTTTGATTCAGAGTTCGAGCGCACACTGCACACGCTCCGGCAGGCAAAGCTCCAGCAAATCGTCGCACTCGGCCAGCAGGCCTATCCCAATAGCTACCGCATCACGCATACGATACCCGCGATCTGGGACCGGTTCGGTGAGGCGACGGCCGAGGCGCTCGAGGCGTCGCGCGTGGAGGTTTCTGTCGCAGGCCGTCTGATGACGATCCGCGGGCAGGGCAAGGCCGGCTTCGCACACCTGCAGGGGGGCGGCAAGCGCCTGCAGATCTATGTCCGCCAGGACGCGGTGGGCGAGCAGGGCTTCGCGCTCTATAAGCTGCTCGACGCGGGCGACCACATCGGCGTCTCGGGCTACCTGTTTCGCACCCGTACCGGCGAGCTGAGCGTCCATGTCGACACCATCACTTTTCTGACCAAGTCCATGCTAGCTCTGCCGGAGAAGTATCACGGACTGGCTGACGTAGAACTGCGCTATCGGCAGCGCTACGTCGACCTCTTTATGAACACGGAGCTCGAAACAGAAAGCCCTGCCGCTGAGCCGCATAGCGAGCACGACAAGCACGAGACGGGGCACGTGGGCGCAAGCGATTCGGTAGCAGCCCAGCCGGAAGCCGAAGGCATTCGCGTGCGCGAAGTGTTCGTCAAGCGGGCGCACGTGCTTCGCGCGATCCGCCGCTTCTTCGACGAGCGCGGCTATCTGGAAGTGGAAACGCCGATGATGCAGCCGGTCGCCGGCGGGGCCGCCGCGAAGCCCTTTACCACACACCACAATGCGCTCGATCTCGACCTGTTTCTGCGCATCGCGCCTGAGCTCTACCTGAAGCGGCTGGTCGTCGGCGGCCTCGACCGCGTGTACGAGATCAACCGGAACTTTCGCAACGAGGGGGTCTCGACGCAGCACAATCCCGAGTTCACCATGCTCGAGTTCTACCAGGCTTACGCGAACTACCACGACCTGATGGACCTGACAGAGGAACTGGTGCGTTTCGTGGCTCAGGAGGTAAACGGGACAATGATCACCCGCTTCAACGGGCAGGAGATTGATCTCGCAAGATGGCAGCGGTACTCGATGCGTGAGGCCATCCTGACTTTCTGGCCCGCCGAGGCCGGCACCGCTCCGTTACTCGATGACTTCAGTGACGATGCGAAAGTGCTGGCACTGGTCGACCGCCTTCGAGCAGCCCGCATCGCCCTTGAGAGCCTACCGAATGAGCCGCTCGGCAAAACAATCGCGTCTATCTTTGAGGCGGTCGCCGAGAACTTTCTCATCGAGCCAACGATCATCTACGACTTCCCGCTCGCAGTATCGCCCCTCTCAAAACAAAAGCCCGACGAGCCGGACTGGGTCGAGCGCTTCGAGTTCTACATCGGCGGCTTCGAAGTCGGCAACGCCTTCAGCGAGCTCAACGACCCCATCGACCAAAACGCCCGCTTCGAAGCCCAGGTCGCCGACAAAGACCCCGAGTCCATGGCCGAAGTCGACCACGATTACGTCCGCGCCCTCAGCTACGGCCTCCCCCCCACCGCCGGCGAAGGCATCGGCATCGACCGGCTCACCATGCTCCTCACCGGCTCGCGCTCCATCCGCGAC
>CAXTSA010000207.1:0-5528 GCA_964246755.1 uncultured Acidobacteriaceae bacterium | reverse complement strand
GCCCAGTGCGGTGCTGCGGGCGCTCGAAAACGCCGCGGAAGCGGGCGAGGCTTCCGTAGTGGTGTCCCGGCTAACGGCTCCCGTGGGCACGGCGGTTGTCCAGTTGCAGGACTCGTCGGAGAGCGGGCTGCCGCCCAGGTTACGAGCTGTCGCGGAGCGGGCTTTGCTGGCTGGTGAGAGTCTGCTGCTTAACAAGGAACTGGCGGAAGAGGGAATCTCCGGTGAAGCACCTGTCCCGGCCTACTTTGTCGAATACCTCGCGCCGCCGCCGCGACTTACTATTTTCGGCGCGGGCGACGACGCGCAGCCGATTGCGCAGTTCGCCGACGCGCTGGGGTGGAGGGTCACGGTTGCCGACGGGCGCTCGCACCTGCTGCGTCCCGAGCGGTTCCCCCAGGCCGCATCCCTGCGGTTGCTTCGCTACGGCGGCGAAGGGGATTCGCCGGTGGCCTGCCGCTTGCCTGAGTCGTCGAGCGAGGCGGTACGCAGCCGGGCTCTGCCGCAGGTCGACACGGGGGTCCGGCCCGGCGACATGGCTGTAGTGCTGACGCATTCCTTTGAACAAGACCGCGCACTGCTGGGCGCGCTGCTGGGCGCACCGCCGGGCGCACCGCTGGAAAATGGCCTGCTGTATCTCGGGGTTCTGGGACCGCGCCATCGGACGCTGCGGCTGCTCGATGAGGTTGCTCCGGAGCTTGGACTTACGGTGGAGCAGTGCCTGCGCCGCCTGCACTCGCCCGTGGGCCTGGACCTGGGCGCGCACGACCCGGCGGGGATTGCGCTCTCCATCGTGGCTGAACTCCAGGCCACGCTTACGAAACGGAAGGTGCGGGTGAGCCGGGAGGGTCTTGCCGGGGCCGAGCGGCGGCTTGCGACCGAACGGCCGGCAGCGGAGCAGGCGGCGCATGTCTGACGGTGCTTCGTGCGCCGCCATCGTGCTGGCGGCGGGAGCGTCCACGCGGCTCGGGCAGCCGAAGCAGCTTGTGGAGTACCGAGGTGAGACGCTGCTCGGCCGCGCTGTCCGCCTGGCGGTCGAGGCGGGCGCGGAGCCGGTCATCGCGGTCGTCGGGGCGGAGGCGGAGGCTTGCACGAGAGCGCTTGGGGCCCTGCCCGTGGCTGTGGTCGAAAACCGGAATCCCGCCGAGGGCATGGGCGCTTCGCTGCGCGTGGGGATGGCTGCGCTCCTGGACTCGCATGCCGAGACGGAGAGAGTGCTGCTGCTGGTGTGCGATCAGCCGCTGCTGCGGCCGGAGCACCTGCTAGCCCTGCTGGACACCCCGGCGCCGGACGGCATTGCCGCGGCCGAGTACAACGGGTTTCCAGGCGTTCCGGCCGTATTCAGCCGGCAGCACTTCCCTGCTTTGGCTTCGATCTCCGGCGACCGGGGAGCGCGAACACTGCTGCGCGCGCTCGGGGGAGCCAGGGTGCCGCTGCCTGAGGCAGCCGCGGATATCGACACGCCGGAGGACCTGCTGCGGCTCCAACCCTGATTCCGCCCGCTGCAGGCGCGTGATCGGCCACAGTGCTACTGCGGCTTGCCCACGTTTTTCGGCTGCGAGGGCTTGGCCGCCGGCTCGGCGTGTACAGGCTTTTGATCGGTGTCGTCGGGCACGCGTCCGGGCTGGGGACGCTTGCCTTCGTCAACCCACGCGGTCAGCTCATCGAAGGCCGAGCCCACCTGCTCCGGGGTGATATTGCAGTGGCCGTCGCGGTCGACGTACTGCTGCACGAAGCGCTCGCCCACGCCCAGGCGCCGGGTCAGCTCGTCGTAGTAGCCGGCAGTGGAGGCAGGCACCAGCGGGTCATAGGTGGTGTGCAGGGCCAGCAGGGGGCGGCGCAGGTCGCCGGTCGGCGAGCCGAACTCGGCCACGTAGCGGATCGCCTTCGGGTCGGCCGCGTACCGGCGCACCCGCGCGTTCAGGGCGTTGTCGTCGGTGGTACCGGTGTAGATAAGATTGCGGTTATCAAACGGGTTGCCGCCGGCCTTCTCGCGCAGGTCCTGGATGACGTAGGTGTTGAAGACGAGCACGTCGGCCAGGCCGCGATTGGTGTGGATATCGGCGAGCGAGCGCAGAAGGGCGGCTTCAGGCCCGTGCGCGTCGAGGGCTTTTTCAACCAGGGCGGCGGTTGCGGCGTCGTTGATGCGGAAGCCGGGCGGGATGTGTTCGACATCCGGCAGTACGCCGGGAAAGAACGCGTCAAACGCGACCCGGTTGGCGAAGGCCCGCTGCATGATGAGGTCGGCCGGGGTGAGCACGCCGCACATCGCGAGGCCGCCCACGTAGTCGCGCGGGTGCTGCTCGAGGGTGAGCACGGTGAGCAGGCCACCCATGGACTGGCCGACGACATAGGTCTCGACGGGCCGGCCGTAACGCCGGCCGAAATACTGCCGCAGGTCCTCGGCGTCGCCCGTGGCGGTGGCAATGGCCCAGCCGCCGAGAGCATAGCCCGGCTGGGCGACCGCGTAGCCGCGCTGAAGCAGCTGCGTCAGCAGTTTCGAAGGGGGATTGGGCGCCTTGGTCGCCGGGTTGATGAGAAAACGCTGCGGCTCGGACTGGTAGCCGTGGAAGTACACTACCAGCTTGCCGTTCCACCTCGTGCCGCTGCTGTCGGGGCCGCCCGTCCCGGGACTGCCCGGCATCTCCTTGGGAACATCAATGCGAAACGAAGAGCCCCCGAGCTGTCCCTCCTCGGTCCGCACCGGAACAGCAGCGGACGGGTGCACTGGCGAGAGGCTATCGGTCTCCCCCAGCTGCGAGAGACCGGACGGTTGCGGCGGGTTTGCTGCCGGGGCCTTGGGCGTGACCCCCGTGGGCGCACCCGTGTCCTGCGCGTCGCCACGCCCCAGAAAGGGGGTGGAGAACAGGAGCAGGCACGCGAGCCAGCCTGCCTTCATTGCCTTGCCACGCCACCAGCGTGGAGTTTCCGAACGGGCCATAGGCCGCATCCTACCTGCCCTGCGCGTGAGAAACCAATGGGAACTCCGAGGCAGCGGGGGCGGAGTTCAGATCGTTAAGCCGAAAGCTCATGGACATGGTGGATGTTTGCGTGAGCGATGTATGACTTACGCGATCTCCCCCGTTTCCGTCTTTGCACCCGCTCCAGCTAGCATCGGAGCATGCCTTCCTTCAATTTGCTTTCGACTGCGCCTGCTGCCGTGGCCACTATCTCCCGCCGGGGGGCAGAGCGGCTGCGCGGCGGCCACGTCTGGGTGTACCGGTCCGATGTTTTGACGGCGGAACTCGAAAACGCCCCCGCGGGGCTCATGCCGGTGCGCGACCAGGCCGGCCACCTGCTCGGCACCGCGCTCTGGAGCCCGACCTCGCAGATCGCGTTGCGGCTGGTTTCTCGCTCTTTGCTGGAGCAGGACGCGTGGCTGCCGTTGCTGCGCGAGCGGCTGCGCGCTGCCCTCGCGCGGCGCGAGGGGCTGCTGGACGAAGACACCGATAGCTGCCGGCTGGTGTTTGCCGAGGCCGACGCGCTGCCCGGTCTCGTGATTGACAAATACGCCGGCCTCGCCGTTTTCCAGGTGCTCGCCGCCGGGCTGGATACGCCGGAGGTGCGCGCCGCTGTGGTCGAGGAGTTGGTACAAGGGCTGGGCGGCGGGCTGCAAACGGTGCTGGAGCGGCCGGACCCGCGTATTCGCGAGTTGGAAGCGCTCGCGGCCCCGGCATTGGGGCCGTTCTGGAGTGCTGCGGATTCGCTCGAAGACGCCCGGACCGCGACCGATTTCCGGCTGAATGGCCTGCGTTTCCTGTACGACGCGAACGCCGGGCAGAAGACCGGGGCGTTTCTCGACCAGCGTTTGAATTACCGGCTTGCGGCGCAGTACGGACATGGCGAGGCGCTCGATGTGTGCACGTACCAGGGCGGGTTCGCGCTGCACCTGGCCACGACCTGCCGCACCGTGACCGGTCTCTATACCTCGGAAGCGGCGCTCGATGGCGCCGAGCGCAATCTTGCGCTGAACCGCGACGCGGTGGGCGGCATTGAGGTGGAGTGGGTGAAAGGCGACGCGTTCGCGGTGCTCCGGGAGTGGTCCGAAGCAGGCGCGGAGTATGACACCGTCGTGCTGGACCCACCGGCGTTTGCAAAGACCCAGCGGGCCGCCCAGAGCGCCTTGCGGGGGTACAAGGAACTGAATCTGCGCGCCCTGAAGATGCTGCGTCCCGGCGGAACGCTGGTGACCTGCTCCTGCTCGCACCATGTGCCGCTTGAGGAGTTTCAGGCAGTGGTGGCCGCGGCGGCCGGCGACGCGGGCCGCCGGGTGCGCCTGCTGGAGCGGACCGGCGCGGCTCCGGATCACCCTGTCATTTTGACAGTTCCGGAAACGGAATACCTGAAGTGCCTGGTGCTGGAAGTAGAGTGAGACGCCCAGACTTGATAACGATACACTCACATATTGTGCATCCTCCTGCTTCCAATCGCGTCTATACCTATGTGGGCTGAGGCAGCTTCTCAAGCGAGCGACTCTGCCCAAAAGCATTGCATCACTTTGCAAAGAGGGGATCGGAGTGTATGGCTATTCGTTGGGATAAGTTCACCGTCAAGTCGCAGGAGGCCGTGCAGGCCGCGAATGGAGTTGCCGCGGAGAACGGCAATCCGGAGCTGCTGCCGCTGCACTTGCTATCGGCGCTGCTCAGCGACCGCGAGGGCGTGATTCTGCCCGTCCTCGAAAAGCTCGGCGTACCGACCACGCAGCTGGACGGCAAAACGAAGGAAGCATTGGCGAAGCTGCCGAAAGTGCAGGGCGGCTCGCAGCCGGGTATGGGCCAGGCCCTCAACCGCGTACTGGACCAGGCAAGCAAGGAAGCCGAGAACTTTCACGACGAGTACGTGTCGACGGAACATCTTTTGCTTGCGCTGGCCGAGGCAAAGAGCGACGGCGCAGGATTGCTGCTGGCGAGCTTCGGCGCGACGCATGAGGCGATTCTGAAATCGCTGACGGCTGTGCGCGGATCGCAGCGCGTGACCGACCCCAACCCTGAGGCGAAGTACCAGTCGCTCGAGAAGTACGCGAAAGACCTTACCGAGCTCGCCCGCCGGGGCAAGCTGGACCCGGTGATCGGGCGCGACGAGGAGATTCGCCGGGTGATCCAGGTGCTGTCGCGCCGGACGAAAAACAACCCGGTGCTGATCGGCGAGCCGGGGGTTGGCAAGACGGCCATTGTCGAAGGGCTGGCGCGCCGGGTGGTTTCGGGGGATGTGCCGGAGATTTTGCGCAACAAGAAGGTGGTTTCGCTCGATCTGGGGTCGATGCTGGCCGGGGCAAAGTACCGCGGGGAGTTCGAGGATCGGCTGAAGGCGATCCTGAAGGAGATTGAGGACTCGCACGGCGCGATCATTCTGTTCATCGACGAGCTGCACACGCTGGTTGGCGCCGGTGCGGCCGAAGGGGCGATCGACGCGGCGAACATGCTGAAGCCGGCGCTGGCGCGCGGAGAGCTGCGCGCGATCGGGGCAACCACGCTGAATGAGTACCGCAAGTACATCGAGAAGGATGCGGCGCTGGAGCGGCGTTTCCAGAT
>CAXTSA010000206.1:0-5547 GCA_964246755.1 uncultured Acidobacteriaceae bacterium | reverse complement strand
CGCGGCGGCTTCGATCTCGCGCGTATTGAGGCCATCGAGGCCGAGGTCAAGCACGACGTCATCGCCTTTACGACAGCGGTCGCCGAGAAGGTCGGCCCCGAATCGCGCTGGCTGCACTACGGGCTCACCTCGAACGACGTGGTGGACACGGCGCAGTCGCTCCAGGTCAAGGCGGCCTCGGCAATCCTGCGCGAAGACCTGCTCGCGCTCAAAGACGTGCTCCGAAAACGGGCGCTGGAGTTCCAGCACACGCCGGTGATCGGCCGCACCCACGGCGTGCATGCCGAGCCGACAACATTCGGCCTGAAGCTGCTGAACTGGTACGCGGAAACCGAGCGCAACCTCGCGCGCTTCGACGCGGCCGCCGAGGGCATGCGCGTCGGTAAGCTCTCGGGCGCGGTCGGGACCTTCGGGCATCTCAAGCCGGAGCACGAGGAGGCGATCTGCGCGAAGCTGGGGCTTGCACCCGCGCCGGTGGCCACACAGGTGCTGCAACGCGATCGGCATGCCCACTACATTTCGACGCTCGCGATCCTCTGCAGCACGCTCGACAAGATCGCGACCGAGATCCGGCATCTTCAGCGTTCGGAGGTGCGGGAGGCCGAGGAGTTCTTCTCGGAGAAGCAGAAGGGCTCCTCCGCGATGCCGCACAAGCGCAACCCCATTGCCTCCGAGCAGATCTCGGGCCTCGCGCGGGTCGTCCGGGCCAATGCGCAGGCCGCATATGAGAACGTCGCGCTGTGGCACGAGCGCGATATTTCGCACTCGTCTGTCGAGCGCGTCATCCTGCCCGATTCGACCATCCTGACCGACTACCTGCTGGCGAAGACCACCGCGCTGATCGAGAACCTGCTTGTCTATCCGAAGCGCATGCTGCGTAACCTTGAGAGCACGGGCGGACTCATCTTTTCAGGCCAGCTCCTGCTTGACCTGGCCGAGGCCGGGATGCTGCGCGAGCAGGCGTACCGCTTGGTGCAGGGCCATGCCATGCGCGCCTGGAAGGACGATCTGATCTTCCGTGAGCTTGTCGCCGCCGACGCCGAGATTACCTCCCGGCTCTCGCCCGAAAAGCTGGTCCGGACCTTTGACCTGCACCGGCAGCTCGGCAATGTCGACGCCATCTTTGCCCGTGTGCTTGGCGAGCAGCTGTGAACGTCACGGTCGGCATCACCGGCGCCAGCGGCGCGGTGTTCGCTCAGCAATTGCTGCTCGCGCTGGAGCGTGATGAGCGCGTCCGGCGCGTCCACTGCGTCGCAAGCGAAAATTCGCTGCGCGTCTTTGCGGAAGAACTGGGCCTGAGCGGTCGGAACCAGCTCGTCGAGAAGCTGCTGGGTGCGCCGTCGAGCAAAATTGAGCAGCTCCCGGAGAGCGATATCGGCGCGAGCATTGCGAGCGGCAGCTATCCGTCCGCGGGCATGATCGTGCTGCCCTGCAGCATGGGCACGCTCGCCGGTATCGCGAACGGGCTGGCGCAGGGCTTGATCGGGCGTGCGGCCGACGTATGCCTGAAGGAGCGGCGCCCGCTGGTGCTGTGCGTTCGCGAGACCCCCTTCAATCGCATCCACCTGCGCAACATGTCGCTGGCCGCCGACGCCGGCGCGATAATCTTTCCCGTGATCCCGGCGTTCTACAACCAGCCGGTCGACTCGACGGAAATGGCCCGGCAGTTCGCCTTTCGCGTGCTCGCCCACTTCGGTCTGCCACAGCCGGAGATGTACCGCTGGAAAGCCGAGTAGCTGAGGGCTGACGCAAGCGCTATCGGCGTCAACCTGCCGCAACTCCAAAGTAGGTCGCCGGATCGGATGTTCTCGCGCACTCGATGCGGGAATGAGCTCTCCCAAAATCCGCAATCCATACACGAAACAGCTCCGCTCGTTTGTTCGCTTCGAAACGTAACTCAGAATTTGCTTGCATACTGTCTCACCGGCGAGAGATGCTTTGCCGATGCCTGGAACTTACATTGCTTCGATTTGCTGCGTGCCGGATTCCGCTGGACAGGCGCCCCATTACCCATCGCGCGCCGGTGTACTTGAGTTCGCCGAAGCCAGGCATGCCGTCGGGAGGCGACAGTAGTTGAGAGCCGTACTCTGCCTCGTTTCTCTGCTGATGCTGGGGTTCTGCTCCAGCTGCTCCTCGTATCTGCCGCAAGCGGCCCAGCTGGCAAGCGCCACGCCCCAAACAACCCCGGCGCTTACTCCCTCTCTCTCCTACACGGCGCTGCCGACCGCCGACCCGCTGCTCGGTGACGTCATCCCCGTGCACGACCCCAGCATCACACGCCGGGCGGATGGAACCTACGTCGTTTTCACCACAGACCTTCCATTCCTGAACAGTCCGCACTTCCTCAAGCAGCGCTGCAGCGCGGACCTGGTCACCTGGGCTGCCTGCGGGTATGTCTTCGATACAATGCCCGCCTGGGTGAAAGCCGAGTTCCCGGATGCCGTGGGGCTCTGGGCGCCCGATATCTCCTGGTTCGGCGGTCTTTATCACTTGTATTACGCGGTTTCGACGCTTGGTTCGCAGCACTCGGCCATCGGCGTCGCGACCAACCGCACGCTCGATCCGAACGATCCGCAGTACGAGTGGGTCGACGGGGGCGAGGTGCTCGCCTCTTCAGCGGGGGCCGACTTCAATGCCATCGACCCGAATGTGCTGGTCGACTCCACCGGTACCGAGACGCACGTGTGGCTCAACTACGGGTCTTTCTGGGGCGGGCTCTATCAGCAGGAGCTTGATCCGACAAGCGGGCGCCTCATGCCCGGTGCCGTCCCGTACCACTTGGCCCAGCAGCCTGCGGCTGCCAACGGCGCGATGGAGGGCGCAGCCATGATCGCGCACAACGGGTGGTACTACCTGTTCGCATCCGTCGGTATCTGCTGCAATATCCCGATTGAGCAGGACACCTACCAGCAGATTGTGGGTCGCTCACGCAGCGTGCACGGACCGTTTCTCGCGCAGGACGGCACCGATCTGCTGCAAGGCGGAGGAACGGTGCTGTTGACCAGCGATAGCAACTGGCTGGCGCCGGGCGGCGGCAGCCTGTGGCAAAGCGCGGACGGCGGCCAGACACTGCTCACGTTTCACGCACTCGAACGCTCTCAGAATGGGGCGCTCGCCCTCTGGGTCGAACCTGTGACGTGGAAGAACGACTGGCCGGTACTTCAGACGGCCCCCTAGCGACTACTGTGGCGGCGCGCCCCCGGACTGCCCCGCGTTCGGGTTCGCCCGCATACGCTGCAACTCTTCCAGCATCTGCTGCGGTGTCTTAATCTGCTGCTGCGGTGAGCCTGGAGGCGCTGTTGACGCGCCGGATGGCTGCACCGGCTGCGGCGGGGCGAACAGGGCCGGCTGCGGCACCGGCGTCGTCTCCCCCTCACTGTCGTCATCCTCGCCCGAGGCCTGCGTCCGGGTTCCCCCCTGCGCTGTCGCACCCGCGGGCGGCCCGGCGGCATGGGCACTCAACACAATCTCGCGCGGCGCTCCGTCGGCATTTCTGCCGGAGATCAGCACGTTGTAGCCGGAGTCGTCCAGCAGCGCGGAAAGCACCTCCTGCGGATTTCCCGGGCCATACACCCCGAAGATGCGCTCGTCACCGCTCAAGCCCTGAATCTTGGTGCCGGTCCGTGTCTGCAGGTCGTCCAGGATCGCGCGTAGGCTGCTATTGGCCGCCTGAATCGTCAGCTTGCCCGCGGCGAGCTGGATCACAGGAGCAGCCGGAGACTGGTCGAGCAGCGAGCTTGGCGCCCCCGCCTGCGCAACCGACGCAGGCACTCCGAGAAACACACCCCCGAGCACCCCGCAGAGAAAATACCGAAGCTCCGCCATCTCGCCCCCTTTTGCCCCGTCCCGGACAGCCATCCTCTATGTACTAGACTAGCAGTGGCGCCGTTTCGTTTGGTGGCGCGACGTTCTTTCGCGGTACCGCAGTACCCGGCGCTCTCTCGTCGCAACTCTCCGCTCCGCGAGCTCGTCTGTCATGAGGCCAACCGTGATGCATCGCTTTCTCCCGATCGCTGCCCCGCTCTTGCTGGCCGCCGCGCTCCCTTGCCTTCCGGCGCATGCCGTTTCCTGCACCGTTGGTGCGGCGATGGCTGGCGAACAGCGATCGGCCCTCTTCGACGCCGCGCACCAGCTGGGAGGGGATGTGCTACGTGGCGACGCCGCGGCACTGAAAGCCTCGACGATCCCGTCGGTGGCGGCGAGCTTCGACGAGATCGCGAGCACGGTCAACACGCTTGCTCCATCCCTGGGCGGCGCAACCCTCACCGTCACGAACCTGTACGCGCTCGACGCGAGCGACCTCGCGAGTACGGAGAACGATGTGCAGTTCTTCTGCAGTGTGCCGGGCGCGCCATTGCTCGTCACCGTCACGCTCCCCGAGCTGCCGAAGGGAGAGTTCGCGCTTGCACTGGTGCATGCCACCGGGATCAAACAGCCGCAGCAGTTCGCCCTGGTACTCCAGAACACCGTACTCCAGAACACCGGCGCCGCGCCGGCCGCCGCGCACTGGCAGCTCGCCGGCTTCTTCGCGCGGCCGCTCACCATGGACGGCCACGACAGCGCGTGGTTCTGGCAGCAGGGCCGCGAACTGAAGAACAAGGCCGAGTCTTGGAGCGCTTTTTTCTACGACGAAGCAGCCACCTACCTGGCCCGGCCTGCTGAGCTTTATTCCAGCAACAACCTGCAAAAGTTGAGCCGCGAGACAGCTTCCGCCGAACCCTCGGGGCTGCCCGGGAACAAGCCCATGATAGTGCCGGCCGAGGGGCAAAGCTTCGCGGTCACGGGCTTGCGAGCGGACGCGACACTCGGCGCGCTTGACCTCCGCGTGGACACCCGCGCCGACAGCATCGCCGATCCGGTGGCGGCGCGCAGGGATGCGTTGACTCTCATGGCGGCGCTCGTCAAGCAACACCCCGAACTCCGCGCGAACTTCCACGGGCTGTGGGTGTACGAGCAAACCCCCGCAGGGCAGACCTTCGCCGTCGAGCAGCCGATGACCGCGCTACCATAGGGAACATGGGCACGCCTCCAGACAGGCCGTTTCTTCAGATCGTGGCCGAGCGGCGCTCTACTCCGTCCTTTGACAGCACGCCTGTATCGGATGGAGACCTCGACGCCATTCTAACGGCCGGCCTGCAGGCCCCAAGCAGCTACAACCTGCAGCCGTGGCGATTTGTCGTGGTGCGTAGTGCGGAGGGTCGCAAACGCCTTCGGGTCGCTTGCTTCAATCAGAGCAAAGTGGAGGAAGCGCCGGTCTTAATCGTAGCCTGCGGCGATGCGGACGGGTGGCGCAGCGGCGACCTGGACGAAATGCTGCGCATGGGACGCGAAGGCGGGATGCCGGAGAGCTTTCTGGAGCAGATGCGCTCGAGTGTGCCGGTGTACCTGCGCGAGCACCCCAACATGGCCGCCTGGTTGAACCGTCAAGTCATGCTCGCCTTCGCCACCATGATGTGGGCAGCCGAAGCCCTTGGCTACGATACCGCTCCAATGGAAGGCTTCGATGCGGACAGGGTGCGAAGCGCCTTGAAGCTGCCCTTGAGCTAC
>CAXTSA010000205.1:0-5575 GCA_964246755.1 uncultured Acidobacteriaceae bacterium | reverse complement strand
CCCGTTCACAGGGGACAAGCCGAGCGACGCGATCTACGACGGGGCGATCCCCGCGGCGCTGCGGACGCTCGATCCGCACTCAAACTTCTTCGACCCGAAGTCCTACGGCAAGCTACAGGAGGAGCAGCGCGGACGCTATTACGGCGTCGGCATGCTGATCCAGCCGCAGCTGATCGGCGACAAGCAGCGGACCGTGGTGCTGAAGCCGTTCGCCGGAACGCCCTCGTACAAGGCGGGCATCCATCCGGGCGATATCATCACGAATGTCGATGACAAATCGACTGACGGGCTGGACTCGAACGACGTGGTCGCGCTGCTGAAGGGCGACAAGGGTACCCACGTGAAGGTCACGGTTGCGCGCGCCGGCGAAACCCCGGGGAGCTCGCAAACGCTCAGCTTCGATCTCCAGCGCGCCGAGATCCCGAACAACTCTGTCGATCTCGCCTATCAGATCCAGCCGGGCATCGGCTACATCCACATCAAGGCGGTGCAGGAGTCGACCGGCAAGGAAGTGTCGGACGCGCTTGGAAGCTTCGGCGACATGAAGGGCCTGGTGCTGGACCTGCGCGATAACCCGGGCGGCTTGCTGAACCAGGCGGTCGCGGTGTGCGACCAGTTCCTCAAGCGCGGGCAGGTGATCGTGTCGCAAAGGGGGCGCGCCTACCCGGAGCAGATCTATCGCGCAACCCGCGGCAACGACGGCAAGGACTACCCGATCGTGATCCTGACGAACCATGGCACTGCCTCGGCGGCGGAAATCATCTCGGGCGCGCTGCAGGACCACGACCGGGCACTGATCATGGGGCAGACGACCTTCGGCAAGGGCCTGGTGCAGACCGTCTACCAACTCAGCGAGAACACCGGGCTGACGCTGACGACCTACCACTACTACACGCCGAGCGGCCGGCTGATCCAGCGCAACTACGAGGGCGTATCGCTCTACGACTACTACTCGAACCACGGTAAGCCGCAGGATCCCAAGGACCGCGAGGTGAAGCTGACCGACTCAGGCCGGACCGAGTACGGAGGCGACGGGATTGCGCCGGACGTGCCGTTCGAGGAGCCGAAGCCGGTGCACATCCAACGGGTGCTAATCGCGCACTACACGTTCTTCGACTTCGCGCAGCACTACCTGGCCTCGCACCAGGTGGCCAAGGACGCGCAGGTGACGCCCGAGATGCTGGATGCGTTCAAGCAGTTTCTGCATGAGAAGCAGATCAGCTATACCGACGCGGAGATGGCGCCGGTGCTGGACTGGGTGAAGGCGAACATCCTGGCGGAGCTGCTGAACAACGCGTACACCGAGGAAGACGGGGCGCGCGCGCGAGCCGGGTGGGACCCGATGATCAAGAAAGCGGTCGAGGTGATGGGGCAGGCGACGCAGCTGCAGCAAGCCGCCGAACGCGCGGACGCGGCGAAGCAAGCGGCGCACAGCAACATGCCGACGACAATGTAGTGGGCACTCAGGCGGGAGGAGAAAGCCGGGCCTCAGGCTCGGCTTTTTCATTCGTGGAAGGAGCGGGGGATGGGACCGGAGTTTCGGTTTGCGACGGAGGCCGATACGCCGGCGTTGATCGCGCTGGTCAATGCGGCGTTTCAGGTGGAAAAGTTTTTCAAGGTGGGCGAGCGCACCGACGAAGCTGAGGTGGCCGAGTACCTGAGCAAGGGGCGCTTTCTGCTGCTCGAGTCCCAGGGATCTCTGGTAGGAAGCGTGTATGTGGAAGTGCGCGGGGCGCGGGGCTACATCGGCATGCTATCGGTCGCGCCGGAGCGGCAGCGGCAGGGCATCGGGACGCGGCTGATGGCGGCGGGTGAGGAGTTTTGCCGGGAGATGGGCTGCCGGGCCATCGACATCACGGTGGTGGACCTGCGCACGGAGCTGCCGCCCCTCTATGAGAAATACGGCTACCGGGTCACGGGCACGGCTCCTTTCCCGGCGGAGCAGATGCCGGTTAAGGTGCCGTGCTCGTTCGTGACCATGTCCAAGTCGCTGATGAGTTCGAGCGAAGCCTGAGCACGCCCGGGGCGGCCGCGAGCGAGTTTCCGCCTAGTGGTTGCTAGGGCCTTCGCTGCTGCCGGTAAAGGCGTGGCCGCCCTTGCCCGAGGCATTCTTGATGCTGATGATGCCGCACGATTCGCGCCCGCCCGCATTGCCCGATGGATCGGTCTTCATATCGTCGGCGCCGGAGTGCACCATCAGCGACGTGCCGCCGTTCGCAAAGACGGAGTTGGGCGCCTTCGGATCGAGCGATATGTCCTTGCTCGTGAAGCTCTTTTTCACCATGCCGTCGTCGCCGACGTTCAGGTTCAGCGGCATGTCGCCCGCGTGGTGCCCCTGCGGGTTCTGGATCCCATGCTGCTTGCCTGCGGGGTTAAAGTGGCCGCCGGCGGTCTTGAAGTCCGGTGCATCGCACTTCGGGTTCTGATGGATGTGGATGGCGTGGACGCCTGGGTTAAGGTTTTTAAAATCAGCCTCGACTTCCACATTCTTCCCCTTCTGGGTCAGGGTGGCCTTGCCGCCGTCGCGGCCGTCCGAGGTTTCCATTTGGACCATCACGCTCTTCGGCGTGGCTTGCGCCCGCGCCATTCCGCCGGCGAGTAGAACCGCTGTTGCTGCCCACGTGCTTGCCTTCGTCCCCGCTGTTGTTCTCATGCTTTCCTCTCACCTGTCCTCAGCCCTGCAGCTCGTCCTGCTCTCCGCTTTGGATCGTACACCTTCAAGTTCCGAGGGGCATGCAAGCGATGCGGCAATTCCAATGGAATCCTGGTGGCCGACGCTGAACTGCGTGGTTTCTCATCAAGCAGCCTGCAAGACACATTGATAAGCCGAACACTTCGCCGGCAGCTATCTGGGAGCAGAACAGTCAGTTGGCCGAGAAAGTCGCGACTTATCTCGTTATCTCGAAAGCGGGTTTGCTGTGCCAGTCCTGGCCTGGCTGATGGCGGCAAGCCGGCGCAATCCGCCCGATTTTCTGCCATTTCCCTTTCGCATGACTCACTTACGACTACTTTCGAGCGAAACCGCTGCGTCAGCCGGTAGTTACTACAGAGTTACCCGGCTTCGGCTTTCACGGGGGCCTTTCTGTCACCGAAACGTGGGCGCTCGCCCTTCACGTCAGCAACAGACGCACTGGCAATTCATCCGACGTTCTCAGCGAGCTGTGGCCGGGAGCCATCCCACGAAGCACCTGGAGGCTTCACCCATGCGTTTCCGTTTCGTCGCCCCTGCACTGTGTTTTGCTACTGCGATCCCGTCCCTGGCCCAAGCCAACCCCTCCGCCAAGCCTCAATCGAGCGTAGCGCCGGCAGCGGCGAGCAATCCCCTGCTCGATTTCTCCTCCTTTCACTTCGAAACCGCCGAACCGTGGCTAAGCGCCGGCAATGGCCTGTCGAATGATCACTGGGCATCGAACGAGTTCATCCTGAGCCGTTACACACTTCCCTTCGTGACCCCGCGCTGGATCTTCAGCGCGAACGACGAGGTCCAGGGCACCCCGACGGTTGAAAACAGCAAGGTCTACGTCGCGGATAAGAGCGGTACTGTGTGGCAGCTCGATGCGTCGACCGGCAAGCCTCTGTGGCAGGCCAGTTTGCCCACGATATCCGGCGACTCGATGGCCTTCTCCCGCAACAGCCCCGCAATCGGCACCAAAAACGTAGTCGTCGGCGACCAGGATTCGGCCACTCTGTACGCGCTCTCGAAAACAGACGGGAGCCTGGCCTGGAAGACGGTCCTCGATTCCGCGCAAGCCGCCATCGTTACCTCCTCGCCGGTCGTTGCGAACGGGCGCATCTACGTCGGCGTGGCCTCCAACCAGGAATCCCTGGCCGGGAAAACCCCGGGGTTCGTTCCCACCTTCCGCGGCTCGGTGGTTGCCCTCGATGAGAACACCGGGCAGATTCTTTGGCAGTGGCATGCCGTTCCCACCGGCTATACCGGCGGAAGCGTCTGGGAAAGCAACATTGCGGTCGATCTGGCCCGCTCTGCAATCTATGTGACGACCGGCAACAATTACTCGGTCCCAGCGTCGGTTGCAGCATGCCAGTCGGCGGCAACCACACCGGCCCAACAGGATGCCTGCCTGTCTCCGGACGACCACATCGACAGTGTTCTCTCGCTCAAGATGGAGTCGGGCGCAGTGAACTGGGGCCAGCGATTCACGCATGCGGATACCTGGACCGTCTCGTGCGAGTCTTACAACCCAAATCCCTCTACTCCCTGCCCAAAACCCACCGGTCTTGACACGGACTTCGGCGCGGGCGCTAACCTGTTCACCGTTACAAGCAATGGCAAGGAGGTGGACGCGGTCGGAGCCGGACAGAAGAGCGGCCAGTATTTCGCCATGAACCGCGATACCGGCACGATCCTATGGGGAACCCAGGTCGGACCCGACGGCGTCATCGGCGGCATCCAGTGGGGCGGCGCAACCGACAATCAAGCGATTTATGTTCCGAACGGAAACTCCCAGTATGTCGAGACCACACTGATCCCTTCCGGGCAGAAGACCAACGGGGGCTTCTGGTCCGCGCTCGATAAGAACACCGGCCAGATCCTATGGCAGACGCCCACCACGGCTGCAGCCGTGGCACCCAGCGCCATGGCAGCGCGCGCACAGGTGCCCCCTCCGGGCGCTCGCTCAATTGTGGAAGGCTCGGTGAGTGTCGCGAACGGGGTGATGTACGGCGAAGACGTTGCCGGTAACTTCGTCGCTCTCGACGCAGCTACCGGGGAGGTTCTGCGAACCGTTCAGTCTGGAGGCGCCGCGATTTCGGCTCCTGCCATCGTCGATGGAGTGCTCTACTGGAGCTCCGGCTACGGTGACTATGGGGCCACCAACAACAAGGTCTACGCGTTCTGGGTAGGTATCCAGTAACGCCTGGATTCGGGTCTGTTCCAGAGTAAGTACGAGCGTTCGGGCTTGGATCTGCCTGAACGCTCGTCGCTGTTCACTTTGATCGCAAGTGTGTCCTGTCGCAAGTATGGCCGGGCCGAGTTTCCAGATTGTGGTCCAATGCTTCGAGCTAGGCCGCCGGGCTGCTGCGAGCCGCGTCGAGAAGCTGGATCAAAGTACGCAGATCGGTTTCCGTCATATGCGCCATCTGCTTTTGCGGGAGGGTGAAGGAGGGGCGGTCGAGCTCCTCGAGAATGGCAAGACCCCTGTCCGTAATGCAAGCCTTCACCATGCGGCGATCTTCGACACCGCGGGTCCGCGTGAGAAGGCCGGCATGCATCATGCGGTCCAGCAAGCGGGATACGTCGGGAACTTCGGTGACAAGGCGACTTGCGACCTCGTGGCGGCAGAGCCCACCGGGACCCGCGCCGCGCAGGATGCGAAGCACGTTGTATTGGGTAAGGGTAATGCCGTAACCGCGCAGGAACTGCTCCCACGCCCGGGTAAGCACCGCGGTGGTGCGCGCCATGGAGAGCACTGCTTCCTGCTGAAGGCTGCCGAATGGCTTGCTCTGCTTGATTTCATCCTGCAAGCGGCCGGCCATGATAGGTGCGCCTTTGGAAGAGTATGGTGGAGCTGAGCGGGATCGAACCGCTGACCTCCTCGTTGCGAACGAGGCGCTC
>CAXTSA010000204.1:0-5578 GCA_964246755.1 uncultured Acidobacteriaceae bacterium | reverse complement strand
ATTACAATGTGTGCTTTCTCGGCGGGGAAGTACGGGAGCCGGGCCGAACCATCCCCCGTGCGGTGCTCGCTTCGATCGCGCTGGTCGCCGCGCTGTACATGCTGATGAACTTCGCTGTGCTGGGTGCGTTGCCGCTGGACAGCTTCCTGGCCCAGGTGGGGCATGGGGGTACTGCGGGCCATGAGGCACCTCGAGCTCCTGCTGCACCGTCCGCCGCGATAGCGCCGGCGGCAGCGGTTCTGATGCGCAATGCGCTGCCCGGTACTTTCGGCCGTATCGCGGCAGTCACGATTGCGCTGTTAATCATGTGGACGGCGTTTTCTTCGGTCGTGTCGCTGCTGCTTGGTTACTCGCGGGCCCCCTACGCGGCAGCACGGGAGGGCAACTTTTTCGCGCTTTTCGCGAAACTGCACCCACGACACAGGTTTCCGCAGGCGGCGCTGCTGGTGCTCGGCGCGATCGCTACCGTGTTCTGTTTTTTTGACCTGCGCACGGTCATTGCAGCGTTGGTCGCGGTGCGGATTGTACTGCAGTATGGATTGCAGCAGATCGGAGTCATCGTACTGCGGGTGCGCCAGCCTGGGCTCGCGCGTCCGTTCCGCATGTGGCTCTATCCCTTGCCGCCGCTTTTCGCGCTGGCGGGGTTTGGCTTCCTGCTGTTTGCGCGCAAGGGCGCCGGCCGCGAGCTTGCATTCGCCGGCGCCCTTGGCGTTTCGGGCGCGCTGCTGTTCGCATGGCGCGAGAGACGGCGGCCGGATTGAGGATGTCTCCCGTATATGGAGACCAGGAAGCGATACCGGGTGGGCTTTTTCGTCAGAGAAGGCGAATGCCACAAGCGCTGGCCAGGCACAATCCCAAGAAAGCGTCATGCCCGGTCACTTCGCGAAGGAGCAGGCGACCGCTCCGAAATGCTCGAAGCGAACGTTTATGGAGGATTGTTCGTGGGCGAGGAGCTTGCCCATCCAGCTACCTGTGGTGATCCACTGACCTACCTGGAGGCCGCCTGTACGAAACTGCCCCTCGTTGGCGAGGTACTCGACAAGGCGCAACAGGTCTGGGCCGTTCGTGTTTTCCCCCTTGCCCTGCCAGCGCACGATGCCGTCGATGACGACCTCAAGCTGCTCGTTTGCAACATCGACTTGCTCCCATTCGGCGCAGGCGGGGCCGTAGACGAAGCCGCCGTTCATTTGCAGGTCAGCCACCATGGCCAGGTGCGAAGCCTCTTCGGGTGCTATAAAGGCAGACTCAAGCACCTCAATGACCGGGTGCGCACTGCCGATGGCCTCGTTTATCTCCTCGCGCGAGTAGCGGGCGTCGCGTTTCGGCAAATCCTTGCGAAGTAGAAACGCGATCTCGGCCTCGACTCCGCGCAAACGGCTCTTCCCTTTGATCTGCTGACCGGTGCCGAGAAAGCCGAGGCGTAGCGGCATGGGACCGAACATAGGCTCGGCATCCGGCCGGGGCGCCCCAACCTTCCATCCTCCAATAGGGCCTCCCAGGCGATCTGCCAGCGCATCCTGCACGGCATAGGCTTCGTTGAGCGCCGCAGGCTGCAGCGCCGGGTCAAGATCGACAATCGGTCGCCCACCCTGCCGCGCCTCGAGCAGGAGATCCGCGGTCTGCTGGATGCGGGGGCTTTCCTTGAGCGCCTCGTGTGCCTGCTTGGTCCAACCTGCTTCCATCCGATCCACCCCTCCGGGACTTGTCTTCTACTCCTGGTGACCAGATAGGATGCGGGGCTGGGCGCCGAACCACGCTGCCCGACTCTCCGGAACGAAGAAGCGGCTTTCCGCGAACGGAAATCTCAGAGCCGGGCGGGGACAGCCAGATGCTCAGGACGCGAGCCGCCAAAAAGCGCCGGCGGCAGCTCGAGTTGAACCGGGTTGGACGCTGGAGCACGTTTGCCGTGCTCCACGGCCCCAAGCAAAGCCTCAAAACTTTCTCCGTCCAGTTTGTGCGGCACATCGGGTTTCATAATCTCGATTGCTTTCTCCACGGAAAAGCCGGGACGATAAGGGCGGTCCTCGGTCAGAGCGCCATACACATCGGCAACGGCAAGGATGCGCGCCTCGAGCGGCAATTCTGCGGCGCGCAGCCGGTTCGGATAGCCGGTGCCGTCGAGCTTTTCATGGTGGGCGCCGGCGACCGTCGCCAGCTCACGATACTGCGGAATGCGCGCGAGAATCGCCTGGGTTAAAGCGGAGTGTTCTTGCATGACCGCCCATTCCGCGTGGTCGAGTTTGCCGGGCTTGTCAAGAATGGAGTTGGGCACACGCAACTTGCCCAGGTCGTGCAGAAGTGCCGCCCGTCGCAGAAGCTGCATCCGTTCGGGAGCAAGACCCATCGCGCCGCCGATCAGCTTGGCTGCCTCCGTGACGCCCATCGAATGCCGGAAGGTGAATGGGGATTTCGCGTCGACGACCTCTGCGAATGCCTCGCAGATCAGGTCGATGTGCGCCGGTTTCATACGCGAGGCTTCCGTCGGGGCTCGATCGAGCACGGCTGCCCGGGTGTGCGGTTCGAGCACCGCGGCGCTCAGGGGGCCCAGGGGCAGGCACTGCTGCCAGAGCACGCCACGCCGGTCAAGCGATTCGGCTGCCTTCACCACTTCGGGATCAAACCAGCGTCCGCTGCGTTCGCGCAAAACGAGCATCGCCCGCTCCGGCCCAGCTTCGAGCGCGAACACATCGAGATGCTGCGCCACCGCCATGATCCTGGCCAGAGGAGAAATCGCGGCGCCCTTGAGCCGCTGAGGATAACCGCTGCCATCCCAGTGCTCATCGAGCGATCGCACCGCCAACGCGGCCTGCTCACTCAGGCCGATCTTGCGCACAATGCCGGCGCCCCGGTCGCAGCGCAGCCCGATCATCTCTTCATTGTTTCGGTGCTGGGTAACGCCGATGCGCAGGATATGCGCGACCCTTTTACCCCGGCTGGCACCAGGCAGCACATTGTTCCATAGCAGCTTCAGGGTCGACAGCTTCGGCTGGTGCGGACGCGTCCAGTCTTCCATCTTGACGCCGGCCTTTACCGCACGGTCATCGCCTCCGCCAATGATCTGGCACATCCGCGCCGCATTGCTGCTGCAGCCCACATCCTTGAGCAGCGACGCATGATGCAAATCCCCGAGCAGGGCATCGGAGAGGCCCAGTTCAGCGCCGATTCGCATTCCGATAAGGCAGCTGCGCAGAGCATGGCCCGGCACCGCGCCTTCGGTCAGATCGAGGGCAAACGACAGCGCTGAAATGATTTCGGCCAGGGACGGCGTACCGCCGTCTTTAGCGCGGCGTTCTGGGGCTATGTAGTTAGCTGCTTGCATCGTGCTTCGCAGGACCTCCGGTGAGTCGCCCAAGAGTTATCGGCAACTTCAAAAAATCGTCTAGGAGGAATGAGAGGCGATCTTCTGCCGGTTCCAAAACGGGAAAACTTCAGCCTCCCAGAGTATTGTCTGCCAATTCAGAACACTCGTCACTCCTTGAGCCCTGTTCAGCGCATCGGAACGGAAGCGCTGTGCGTTACTCTGAAAGACCTGGTCTGCCGTCTTATGAGACAGCTCACGGGCGCACCGAAAGGGATTTTCTATGTTGATTCGCAAGCCGAGCGATGTTTCATCCTCCGAGATCACGTCGAAGAGCGTGTACGCGAACCGCCGGCAGTTCATGGCCGCAGCTGCGGCAACGGCCGGGGTGGCGGCGCTCGAGGGGCGACGCCTGCTGCACCCGGGGCTTCAGGTTCAGGCTGCAACGAAGCTGCCTACGGTCAAGAGCCCGCTCTCGACGACGGGAGTCACACCGACCTCGCTCAAGGACATTACGAGTTACAACAACTACTATGAGTTCGGCACAGGCAAAAGCGATCCGTCCGAAAACGCCCAGCACCTTAGGACGTATCCCTGGAGCGTCAAGGTGGAGGGGTTGGTGCAAAAGCCGAAGACCTTCTCCATCGACCAGCTCGTGAAGCTGCGTCCGCAGGAGGAGCGCGTCTACCGCTTCCGCTGCGTGGAAGCCTGGAGCATGGTCATCCCCTGGGTCGGGTACTCGCTGAGTGAGTTCATCAAGGAGTGCCAGCCGCTCTCGTCAGCCAAGTATGTGCAGTTCCTCACGCTCGACGACCCGCAGCAGATGCCGGAGATGAAGGATTCGAGCATTAACTGGCCCTACTCCGAAGGTTTGCGCATGGATGAGGCCATGAACCCTCTGACGCTGCTGACCTTCGGTCTGTATGGGGAAACGCTGCCGAACCAGGATGGCGCGCCGGTGCGCATCATCGTGCCCTGGAAGTATGGATTCAAGTCGGCGAAGGCAATTGTGACAGTGCGGTTCGTCGACAAGGTGCCGCCGACTACCTGGAATGAGCTGGCGTCGAACGAGTACGGTTTCTACTCGAATGTAAATCCGGAAGTCGACCACCCGCGCTGGTCGCAGAAGTCGGAGCGCGTCATCGGGGCGCCGATCTGGAAGCAGCGCCAGCCGACTCTGATGTTCAACGGGTACGGCGACCAGGTCGCGAGCCTATATAAGGGCATGGACCTCAAGAAATACTACTGATTGGCCGATAGAGGGGTGAGAGGGTAAGGATCGGTGCCGAATCGCTGGATTATCGCGCTGAAAGTGTTGGCCCACGCGGCCTGTCTCGGGCCGCTTCTTTACCTGGGCTGGCTTTTCTACCAGAGCGCGACGGTCAACCCCGAGGCGCTGGGGCCCGATCCGACTGCGACCGTAACTTTCTTTACCGGTTTCGCGACGCTGCGTCTGCTCATCATTTCGCTCGCTATTACGCCGCTCCGGCGGCTGGTCCCAAAACTGAGCTGGCTGATCCGCTTCCGTCGCATGCTCGGTCTCTACGCATTCTTCTGGGGGTCCCTTCACCTGCTCACGTATCTCTGGCTGTACGCGGCCTGGAGCTGGCCGGCAATAGCAGACGACCTGGCGAAACGGCCTTATATCTGGGCCGGGTTTACAGCCTGGGCCCTTATGGCACCGCTGGCCGCGACCTCGACAACCTGGTCGATTCGCAAGCTGGGCGGCAAACGTTGGGGCTGGCTCCACCGGCTGGTGTACGTTTCTGCTATCGCCGGGGTAGTGCATTACTGGTGGATTGTAAAGACAGGGGTGCTCGCGCCGCTGCAGGTCACGGTTGTGCTCGCGGTGCTGCTTGCGATGAGACCTGTGCTGTCGAGGTGGAAACGCAAGCCTGCTCGCCCCGCGGCTTCGCCGGCTGTCTAGCGGAAATCTGATTCAGCCCAACTAGGACGCGAGAATCGTTGTTTGGAAATGAGATGCATTGTGGTTTCCCTGGGCACTCAGTCATAACTTCCTAAGTGGCCGGGAGCCAGGTCCGCACAGCCGTGGATGTCGCGCAAGGGTTCTTTGACATCCGGGAAAACTCGCCTTTCTCTGAGCATCTATGTGCGGCTTGCTGGTTCTTCCCCCCGTCCCGCACCCTCCGCCGTAGCAGTCCGCGCGACTTTCGCCGGGAACCCGGTTCCCAATCTATGGGACGGGCAGGTTCCGTTCCCATGGAGCAGACCTTGTATGCGCGCACCAGTCTTTTTCTTCGCCGTTCTACTCTCGCTTTC
>CAXTSA010000203.1:0-5623 GCA_964246755.1 uncultured Acidobacteriaceae bacterium | reverse complement strand
CAACTGGTGCATCTGCGCCAAGCCGAACCGTTCCGCGTGCTCGATGACCATGGTGGTCGCGTTCGGCACATCAACCCCCACCTCGATCACGGTTGTAGCGACAAGGACGTCGATCTCGCCCCGTGCGAACCGGCGCATGATAATTTCCTTCTCGTCGGCCGGCAGGCGGCCATGCAGCAGCCCGAGCCGCAAACCATCCAACGGACCGTGACGCAGGGCTTCGTACATCGCGGTCGCGGACTTCAGGTTACTCTTGTCTTCGGGTGCCGGCCCCTCTGCTTTTCCCTTGGGTTGCAGCGGCTCGGACAGCGTGCCGGAGAACAGCGGCGGGGCCTTTGCTGTTTTCCCAGTACGCTTGGCCGCCTTCGCCGGAGCCGAGGCGCTCGCGGCAGAGCTCTCCTCCGGTGAGAAGTCCAGCTCCGGCTGATCTGTCTTCGGCCCTTCGATCACCGGGTATACGACATAGGCCTGGTGGCCGCGCGCGACCTCCCTGCGCACAAAGGCCCACACCTCTTCGGCCCGTTCGTCCGAGACCTGGCGGGTGACGATCGGCGTGCGGCCCGGCGGCAGCTCGTTCAGGATGCTCACATCCAGGTCGCCATAGAGCGTCAGCGCGAGGGTGCGCGGAATCGGCGTCGCGGTCATAGCGAGCAGGTCCGGCTCCTCCGCGCCCGGCTTCTTCATCAGGCGAAAGCGCTGCATCACGCCGAAGCGGTGCTGCTCGTCGACAACCACCAGGCCTAGGCTGGCGAACTCAACCTTGTCTTCGATCAGGGCATGCGTGCCGATCACGAGATCGGCATCGCCATTCGCGATCCGTTGCCGGTTCCAACGCTTCTGCGCCGGGTCCAGCGAGCCGGTCAGCAGCACGACCCTGTACTTGCGGGCATTCTCGCCGCCGGCCTCGCTCGCCCGCTCCAGCAGCTTGCGCGCCGACAGGTAATGCTGGGTGGCGAGGATCTCGGTCGGTGCCATCAGCGCGGCCTGGTAGCCGTTCTCCATCGCAATGAGCATGGCCTGCACGGCGACGATCGTCTTGCCCGCGCCCACGTCGCCTTGCAGCAGGCGGCGCATGGGTTTGGGACTGCGCATGTCTTCGGCGATCTCGGCCAGCGATTTTTTTTGAGCGCCCGTGGGGTGGAAGGGCAGCACGTTGCGCAGCGCTTTGCGCACGGCGTTATCGGTCACAAACGGGATGCCGGTCTGCTCTCGCGCTTTGCGCCGCTTCAGCTCAAGGCCGAGCTCGAGGAAGAACAGCTCCTCGAAAATAAGCCGCTGCTGCGCGGGCGTGCGCGCGGATGCGAGCATTGTCATGGGCGTACCCGCCGGCGGGAAGTGCACCTCGCGCAGTGCGCGCGCGCGGCCGGGGAGTCTGAGCCGGTCCAGCAGCCGCCTCGGCAGGGTTTCAGGCACGCGCTCACCCAGATCCGCGAGCATGCCGTGCACGACCCTCCGCAGCCAGCGCGTATGCAGGCGGTTGCCTCCGAGCGACTCGTACACCGGCGTGATGCGGCCCACCTCGAGCAGTTCGCCTTCATCGTTCTCAGCGGCTTTCTCGGGCAGCGGCTCGACCTGCGGGTTGATCATCTTGAAACCCGGGCCGGAGCGCGACGCCTCGACCTTGCCGTAGACAATTAGCCATTGCCCCGGCTGGTACTTGTCCTTCAGGTATCCTCCGTGGAACCACATGCACTTGAGCGTCTGCAGGTTCTGCCCCACGGTGAGCTCGAAAATCGGCATGCGTTTTGTTTGCAGAAGCGCGCTCCCGCGCACCTCGCCGATGACCGAGGCCATTTCGCCCGACCGCAGTTCGGAAAACAGCACGGGGTGCAAGCGGTCCTCGTAGCGAAAGGGAAGGCGGTGCAGCAGGTCTTCCGCGGTGAGCAGTCCCTTGCCTTTAAGCGACTCCGCAATACGCGGGCCAATGCCCTTAACGAACTGCAGGGGAGTTTCGAGGGACAAGCTTTGCGGCGGAGACATCTCTGGCTTGATCCTACCGCACGCTCCTGCAGTGCCCTGGGCTGCGGCCTGCCCGGGTCGTCATGGTGCCAAGCGGGAACCCTGCCGGTTCGGTTGCAGCGTTAATGTCTGACGTTACGAATCCACTCGGTGAAACTGAGCCTGCCGGCAGCATGAGGAAGTCTGTTTCTCCAGGTTTGCTTCCCTTGTCACCAAAAAGGCTCGTTTGCGATTGCGCCGGCTTTTCAGCGCGCGTGAACTGCTCGTGTTGCGGCCAGAGCTCCGACAGTAGTTTGCGCGTCGTCGAGCATGTATAGGGGCGACTATCGGTACGCACAAATACAGCGGCATCGTCTCGCAGCAGGCGCTTGGTTCGGGTAAATACATCACGCAGCATCTCTGCGTAGTGCTCACGGTTCCCATACCGCTCAGCACTCCGGTAATCTGGCAGGTCGCCTTCGCCAAGCATCCAGAGTCGAATCCAGTTGTCGACGCGGTAGTTGGTGATGCCGCAGTAAGGCGGAGAGGTCAGCAGCAGCGAAAAGCGCTGCTGTATGCGCGGCAGTATGTCGCGAGCATCGCCCAGTCTGATCTGGACAGCTTCGCCGGTTGGTACGCCAGACTGATAACGCCATGCTGCCCGTTCGGAGAAGTAGCGCGCGGGATCGAGGTCGGGCGGCGTTAGCCACAGCGTAAGGGCCTGCTACCGCCAGATTCACTGACGTCAGTCCCGCGCCTGGTCGGTAAGATGAGAACGTGCAAGCAAAGGTGGGGCTAGACACCAGAACGTTCCGACTGCGCGAGCACATTGTGCTGACAGTTGTCTCGCGCCTGGTCGCACTGTGGATCGCGGCCGTTGGCGTTACGCTTCGCTTTTTCATCCTTGCTGAGGAGGGTGCCGCGCCCGCTCCGCTGCCGGCGCACGGCATTTACTGCTTCTGGCACCAGTGCACGTTTTCGGCCGCCTGGTACTTTCGCCGCTACAACGCGTGCATTCTTATCAGCCGCTCGTTCGACGGCGAGCTGATTGCTCGCACGCTCGGGCGGCTTGGGTTCCGCAGCGTGCGTGGCTCGAGTTCGCGAGGAGCCGTGGGAGGACTGCTGGCATTGCGGCAGGAGATGCGGCGCGGCGGCCTGGCAATCTTTACAGCAGACGGGCCGCGCGGGCCGGTGTTCAAGTCGAAACTTGGGCCGGTCAAGCTGGCGCAGAGAACCGGAGTACCGGTTGGCTGCTTCCATCTGCAACCGGAGCGGGCGTGGACGCTCCGCTCCTGGGATCGTTTCCTGATCCCCAAGCCCTTCTCGCGCGTGGCGGTGAGCTGGGCGCGCAGCGTGCCCGCGCCTGCGCAGGACGCGAGTGGGGAAGAGTTAGAGTATGCGCGCTCGGCGCTTGATGCGGCGCTCGAACGGGCGCGGGCGCAGGCAATCGGGTACTTTAGGCGGTAGGCATCTCTTCCTGCACAGGTTACCAGGCAAGCGGTGCTCGATTTGGCTTTTCTGTAAAGAGAGCCACACGCCGCAAAGTTTGTCAGACACACTTGTGGGGAACTGTTTGAGATACCGATGAGCAAAGGCATGTGGGACCTGAAAAAGCTGATGTTCGTCGTGCGGGGCGGCCTGTGCTTTTACTGCTGGAAGCGGATGACCGCCGATCCGGTGCACAAGCAGGCCGGGCACTATGCTAGCAAGGATCACCTGTTGCCGGTGAGCCAGGAGGGCGCTGCCGAATGGACCAACACCGTTCTTGCCTGCCTCGCCTGCAACCGGACCAAGGCCAACCGGATGCCCACCGAAGTGAAGCACGTGCGGCACGAACACTATCTCGCGCCTTTCTATGAGCGGGTCGAGCTGCGCCGCGCGGAGATCGTGGCGCGGGAAGGGGCAGATGCCTGACCCTGCGCTGGTGCGCGACTACGATTTCCCACTGCCGCCGGAGTTGATCGCGCAGCAGCCCCCGCCGGCGCGCTCCGGCGCGCGCATGCTTACCCTCGACCGCGCTTCCGGCGCGCTCGAACACCGGCATTTTACCGACCTGCCGGGTCTGCTCGCGCCGGGCGACCTCCTGGTGCTGAACAACAGCCGTGTGCTGCCCGCGCGCTTGTTCGCCCGGCGCGCAGGTGTGAAGCCGCAGCCGGGCCACGCAGCCGCGCGCATCGAGGTGCTGCTGACGGAGGAAACCGCGCCTGGCGAGTGGAAAGCACTGGTCCGGCCCGGGCGCAAGGTGCTCGCGGGCGAGCGGCTCGTGTTTCCGCCCGAGGCGGCGTCTGTGCTGGAAGCGGAGGTGACCGGGCACGGTGAGTTCGGCGAGCGCACGCTGCGTTTCTTGCCCAGTACGGATTTTTACGCCGCGCTGGAAAGGCTCGGGCAAATGCCGCTGCCGCCCTACATCCGTCGCGAACGCAGCCTGAGCACGCCCGAAGACCGGGAGCGCTATCAAACGGTATACGCCCGGGAGCGTGGGTCGGTCGCCGCGCCTACCGCGGGGCTGCACTTTACCCCGGAAGTGCTGGAGGCGATCCGCGCCCGAGGTGTCGAGCTCGCTTACGTGACGCTGCACGTTGGGCTGGGAACGTTTCAGCCGGTCCGTGTGGAACGGCTGGATGAGATCAGGCTGCATACCGAGCGGTACACCCTGCCGGCCGCGACGGCCGAGGCCGTGAACCGGGCGCTCGCGGAAGGCCGGCGCGTTGTTGCGGCCGGCACGACGACCGTGCGCACGCTCGAGCACTGCGGTCGGCTGGCGGACGGTGGGCCGCTGGAGGCGCACTCCGGCGCGACTGATATTTTCATCGCACCCGGCTTTCCCTTCCGCATCGTGAGCGGCTTGCTGACCAACTTCCACCTGCCGCAGAGCACGCTGCTGATGCTGGTGTGCGCCTTTGCCGGTCGTGGCCGGGTGATGGCCGCGTACCACCATGCCGTAGCGGAGCGGTACCGCTTTTTCTCGTACGGGGATTGCATGTTTGTGGCTTAGCTTAGCTTGCGCGGAATACCCGGGAACCCGCGATTTCCGCGTCTATGCATTGCGAGCAGGCCGCCTTGAGTTCCGCGATCATTGCCCGCTTCTCACGTCCGAGCCTGACCAGAAGCACGGCGCTCACCAAAATCGCGCACAGAGCATATCCCGTGATGTGGCTGCCGAGAACCAGGACGCTCAGGAAAATAGCCGCGATGAACAGCTTTTGCCGTGCACTGCTCAGCGGATCGCGCAGGCCCATATTCCCCAGCAGGGTTCCATCCGGCGCGAGCCATACCCGCTCGCCGCTTGCCTCGTTGTGCAGCAGCAGGAACGGCCCGCGCCCCTGCCCTTGCCGTGCTGCCCAGGCCACGCAGATGGTTTGGTTTTCGCGTACGCGCGCCGGGGAGTCCGCCAGTGCCACGCACAACTCCTGCCCATCGGCACGCTGTAGCCAGAATTCATGGCGTGTGGTGTGGCTGCTGGTCACCCGGACGGGGTTGACGTAGCCGGTACCTCCATGGACGTACCCGCCGCCGCCCGAGCTGTGGATGTGGGTTTCCGCCCACTTCTTCTCGCCCAGCACGCGTCCGGTCATCGTTTCCACCCAGACCGGCTCGCCTCCAATGATGAACTCCTGCCGCATTCGGCGTCATCTCCCCGTTTGACGCACACAGGATACATCGCGAAAGGCGATAATTTCAGCAC
>CAXTSA010000202.1:0-5640 GCA_964246755.1 uncultured Acidobacteriaceae bacterium | reverse complement strand
TGACGAACCCGGCGTTTGGGACGATCACGCAAGCGCGCGGGTCGGACTTCGGCGGCAACCGCACCGGGCAGGTTTCCCTCAAACTGGAGTTTTAAAGGGCAGCCGCTTTCCACGGGTTGAGCAGTGGAACACCGGACTGCTCAAAATCGCTCACATTTCGAGTGACAACAGTCATTGCGTGAACCAGCGCCGTAGCTGCAATCAGCGTATCGCGTTGAGCGCGAGGGTCAGGGACATGCAGCCGAGCATAGCGTTGCGCGACGGCGATGTCGACCGACAAACCGCGCCCGGCAAACTCGGGTACGACGTGATTGTTCATCCACGTCCGCAACGTCTTGCCTCTCGAGGAATTGCTTCGCTCCATTTGCAGCACCCCGGTTTCCAGCTCCAGGACGGTAATGGCCGATATATACAGGCTGATTGCGTCGGTACTGTCCACCCATCTCGCGACCTGCGCGTCGGCTTTGCCGGACCGTACTTTGCGCAATTCGGAAACGACGTTGGTATCGAGCACAAACATCAGGAAAGGTCCGTCGGTCGGCTCGTAAATGTAGCGCGAGGCGGATCGAACTCGATATCTTCCACACCAGGCATGGCCAGTGCGTCGGCGATCTTTCGATGGCTGCCGGCGAGCTGTTGATATGCCTCAATGTTCAAAAGCACATGCGCTGGCTTGCCGCGATCGGTGATGAATACCGGACCGTCGCTGGCCGCCTTTTTGGCCCGACTCGCGTCCCGGTTGAACTCCCGGCTGGACAGGGTTGTGATTGCCATGGCAAGCATCTCGCTTTCATCGTCCCTGAAGGTACGTTACTACAAACAAAGAAAAGGCAGGAAGAGATGGTAATGGTGCGTATCCCAAATCTCACTTCCGGTTCTATGGACTTGCTTTTTCTACACCTTGTGCTACTCTAAGTTTGCGCTCAAGTGATTGGTTGTCCAGTAGTTCTCGCTCACAAAGCAAGACGCGCCTGCACATCTCCTCCACCAAGCCCTACAGCGTACCCGCCCCACACAAGAACATCAGCTTGGGGTGTGGTCGAAATCCTCGGCGCGTGTGCCGGTGGATTGTGGCTGCGTGCGGCAGAGCGAGTTGGAGCCCATTCTCTGACTCACCCGGGACACCCCGGGAACTCCGGAAACTCCGGGCACTTCCTTACGCAATATCCAAGTACGTCTTCCCCGCTGGCTTGGTCCGGGCGAAGGCACGGCAGCACCACCGGACAGCGCTCGGCTGCCACGCAGGAAGTGCGTGCGCCTGGCTTGATAGCAGCATCCGGAGTGTGCGGTTTTTTAAGGAAACCTCTTACTACATGACTCAATTTGTTGACTTCGCAATCTCTGAAACACTCAAGAAACGCATTACCGCCTGCAATTTCATTACGCCCACCCCGGTACAAGCAGGCGCCATTCCGCCCGCGCTTGAAGGCAGGGACGTGCTCGCGACCGCGCAGACCGGCACAGGCAAAACCCTCTCGTTTCTGCTGCCGATCATAGAAAAGATCCAGGCGGAAAAGACCCGTGGTGCTGCCGCGCTCATCCTCCTGCCCACCCGCGAGCTGGCCATGCAGGTGGAAAAGGCATTCAAGCAGATCACGACCGGGATCAGCGTCGCGCTGGTTGTCGGCGGCATGGCCGAGGGCCCGCAGATCGAAGCGATTCGCCGCGGCGCGCGCCTCATTGTCGCAACCCCGGGCCGCCTGGAGGATTACATCGGCCGCAAGCTGGTGCGCCTCGACGGCGTGAAGATCCTGGTCCTCGACGAGGTCGACCGCATGCTCGACATGGGCTTCAAGCCTGCGATCCGCCGCATTGCCGACTGCCTGCCCACCGAGCGCCAGACGCTTTGCTACTCGGCCACGCTCGATAATCAGATCAAGGAAGTCGTGCGGGACTATCTCAAGAACCCGGTGAGGATCGAGATCGGTTCGGTGCTCAAGCCGTCCGAGACGGTCACGCTGCAGGCCTTTGAAGTCGACGCGGACTCGAAACTCGAACTGCTAACGCACCTGATCAAGTCCGAGCCCGGCTCCTTTATCGTGTTCGTGCGGACCAAGCACGGCGCCGACCGTATCGCGATGCGTCTCGAGCGGGGCGGCATCCTGGCGGCGCGCATCCATGGCGACCGCACGCAGGCGCAGCGCAATTCTGCCCTGCGGTCGTTCTCGCAAGGGCGTGAGCGTGTGCTGGTCGCAACCGACGTCGCCGCGCGCGGCCTCGATGTGCCGCACGTAGCGCACGTGGTGAACTACGACATGCCGAAGGAAGCCGAGGACTTTGTGCACCGCGTGGGCCGTACCGGGCGCGCTGCTGCCACGGGCATCGCCTCCACCTTCGCGACACCGAACGAGAAGGGCGACCTGCGCAAGATCGAGCGCCAGCTCAACATCAAGATCAAGCGCTTCCGCGTCCGCCCGCACGGTGGTGTGCTGACAACGACGGCGACCGAGCCGGCGCAGCTCCAGGCAGTCAGCTAGAGTCGGCTGCTCAGGAAACGGAAAACAGAACAGGGGTTCCCTCGGGAATCCCTGTTTCCCGTCTGCGAAGGCACTTAGAGCGGTTTCCCTGTACGTGGCGAGGGTCTGAGATTTGTTGCATGTGGCTTCTCTTGCCGGAAAAGCCACGCAGAATTGTGTTGGTCTCTCTACAGCAGCAGGGAAACAACTTTAGCGCCCACTAGAACCGAACCCCTTCGCATCCCGGAGGCTGGGCGCAAGCTCTTCGACCACCACGAACTCCAGATGGGTCATCGCCTGGAAGGGCGACATCTGCGCTATTTTGTCCCCGGCTGCGATAGCAACACTGACATCAGTGGCTACCAGCCTAGCATCGAGCAGCGCTCCGTCGCGGTTTCGCTCGAGCGCCAGCGAGTAGCGCGGCTGGTTGACATTGACCAGGCATACCAGGATCTCTCCCCGGTAGCCGGCGTCGATCCTGCCGCCCGCGTAGGTGATGCCGCGGGCCGCCATGCTGGAGCGGTCGCCCAGCACGAAGCCCATCCCGGCCAGTCCCTCCACCGCGATCCCGGTGCGAACCTTGACCGGCACGCCGGGTTCAAGCAAAACGTCCTCAATGGAGTACAGGTCGAAACCAAGGTCGTGTCCCGAGTAGTTCACCGAGGGAACCCTGGCCCCAGGGTGCAGCAGCTTTACTTTGATCATGGTTTGCAGTCAATCTCACTTCGCGTCCGAGGCCGGCAGCGCTTCTTCTTTCCGCTGCTTTGCCCAACGGCGTTTTTGGGCCTGAGCAATGCGGCGCCGGGCATCCGCGCTCAATACGCGCGGTTTCTTTGTGCTGCTGAGTATGCCGCCCTCCTCCGTCACCGCGAGAAAGCGGTCGCTGGTGGAGTGGCGGAGCAGCTCACGCACCTGCTCCAGACGCGTGATTTCTCCTTCGATTGCTGCGATCATTGCTTCGCGGGTCATCGTGCCAGCCTCTGCTGAAACTTTGTCATATGCGAGGAGAGGCACGACTGATCAACCGGAGAGACGGAGCGTGCTCTAACGCATCGCTCCGTTGTAACACCTGCCTGGCGACTGCTTGCTGTCTTAAAGTGAGTCACTCTATTTGGAACGCCTGCTGTGCCAAATAGGCTGCCTCTCCCGCGACCGCATTCTCTCACCCACCCCGAGAGGGCGCGGCAACCGCGCCCGGTCAGCCACCGGCAATCGAGGGAATGACGAGCACCTCGTCCCCGTCCTGGAACTGGTACGCCTCATTTCCGAGGAAGCGGATGTCTTCCTCGTTGACATAAAAGTTGATGAACCGGCGGACCTGTCCATCGTCATCGCGGAGATGAGTTTTGAGCGCCGGGAAGGTGCTTTCGATCTCTTCGATGAGCTGGGGGAGATGCTGTGCCTGCGACTCGAATTCGCGCTCCCCGTTGGTGTGCTTTTGAAACGCATTCGGCAGAAGAACCCGCACGGCCATTTAGCTCCTCCCTCCCACCAGTTCTCCGGCGAACTGGTGACGATCGACATACTCCTCAAAATCGCGCAGCCGCGGGCGCACTGCTTCGCGCTGCTCGAAGGAGCCGGCCAGGGCATCGGTGGTTTTCAGTCCATTGCCGGTGATGCAGGTCACGGTCAGGTCGTCGGGATGGATGCGACCGTGCGCGTAAAGGCGCGCTGTGACCGCGGTCGTGACGCCCCCGGCGGTTTCCGTAAAGATGCCTTCGGCCTCGGCCAGCTCGCGAATGCCGGAGACGACTTCCAGGTCGGAAACGTCCTCGGCCCAGCCGCCGCTTTTGAGGATCGCGCGCGCGGCATAGACGCCGTCGGCCGGGTTGCCGATCGCAAGCGAACGCGCGATGGTATTGGGCTTCTGCGGTTCGATGTGGTCCGCGCCGGTCTTGACGGCGACTGAGATGGGTGAGCAGCCAGTAGCTTGCGCTCCAAAAAAGCGCACCGGTTTATCCGCGACCAGGCCGAGCTCGACCAACTCGCGAAACGCCTTTTTGATCTTCACGATGAGCGAGCCGCCAGCCATGGGGCAGACGATATTGTCCGGCAGGCGCCAGCCAAGCTGCTCGGCTATCTCGTAGCCGACCGTCTTTGAGCCCTCCGCGTAATAGGGCCGCAGATTTACGTTCACAAAGCCCCAGTGAAAGCGGTCGGCGATCTGCGAGCACAGCCGGTTCACGCTGTCGTAGTTGCCATCGACGCGGATCAGGTTAGCCCCGTAAACCTCCGTGTTGAGGATTTTAGCTGCTTCGAGATCGGCGGGAACCAGGATGTAGGTCTTCAGGCCGAGGCGGGCGGCGTGCGCGGCGACTGCGTTGGCCAGGTTGCCGGTCGACGAGCAGCCGACGGTGTCGAAGCCGAACTCCTGCGCGTTCGCCAGCGCGACGGCCACGACGCGGTCCTTAAAGGAAAGCGTCGGCATGCACACGGCATCGTTCTTGATGTAGAGGTTGTTCGCCCCGATGCGGTCGCCGAGATTTGGCGCCTGGACGAGCGGCGTCCAGCCGGAGGGCGTGCGCGGCACGTAGGATTCGGGAACAGGAAGCAGGGCCTGGTAGCGCCACATCGACGTGGGACCCGCGGCGATCGACTCGCGCGTTACTGTCCCCTTCGCCAGATCGAGATCGACGAAGACTTCGAGTGGAGCAAAACACTCGTCACAGATAGAAAGCGGCGCATTGTCATACCGCTTGCCGCATTCGCGACATCGCAACTCGTAAGCTAAAGCCATCCTTACCCTCCACTAGTGAGAGCAGCCGATGGAAACGGGCAAACTGACGCAACCTCTGGTACCGCAACTACACACGTACGGAAATTAGCGAGATGGCGCGAGGTTATCCCGCGCTACACCCCGAATCTCATGTTCCCCATCCGGCCCGTTTTTGGCCTTCGGGAGAGAGTTGACACCGATGTCCGGAGTTGCTCCGGCCGGTTGTCGTGGCGTCACAGGGCCCGTCCCTCAACCACTCTTCATGAAATCCAGGCCCGCCCCTTCGAGACCGAAGGGAGCAAACATGAACTGTACCTATGAGATACCACGTGTGCCGGAATGGATGCAAGAGGAAGAGGCTTTGTAGGTCAGCAATGGTGCTCGATCAGCTCCAAAACAGCTCCACACCTTCCAGCAGTGCCGCCCGCATGAGAGCCTGATCCAACATTGCAAGCGATGCACGCCTGC
>CAXTSA010000201.1:0-5640 GCA_964246755.1 uncultured Acidobacteriaceae bacterium | reverse complement strand
CGATCTGCTGTCGCCTGAAATATGCGGCCAGCTTAAGTCGGTTCCGGAAAACCAGGTAGTCTGCGAACCGGCAGCACGCAATACCGCGCCGGCAGCCGGGCTCGCCGCGTTCCTGATCGAGCGGCAGAACCCCGATGCGATCCTGGGCATGTTTCCGGCCGACCACGTGATCGCCAACGAAGCCGCCTTTGTCGCCGTGATTCGCCGGGCCATTCACCTGGCCGCGGCGGGCGAAAACATGGTGGTGCTCGGCATCAAACCAACCCGCGCCGAGACCGGCTATGGCTACATTGAAACGGGCGAAGCGATGTCGGGCGGGGAGCTGCGGGTGCGTCGCTTCACCGAAAAACCCAACCAGGAGCGCGCCGAGGCCTTTGTCGCGGCAGGAAATTACCACTGGAATTCGGGGATATTTATCTGGAGCGCTCGCACCCTGGCGAACGCCATGCGCGAGCACCTGCCGGAGACCGCGCCCATGCTCGAGACCATTGCGGCCGCTTACGGGACCCCGCAGTTTGAGCAGGTTTTCGCCGAACTGTACCCGAAATGCGAAAACATCAGCGTAGATTATGCGATCCTTGAGCCCCGGTCGGCCAAGGGCGAGCACCACTCGAACCTCTACTGCCTTCAGGCGGATTTCGGCTGGAACGATCTCGGTTCCTGGGCCGCGCTGTACGAGCACCAGTTGGAACTAGGCGAGAACGTGGACACGCACGAGAACGTCACCGAGGCCGCCGGGCTGATGGCTGTGGACGCGCACAGCAACTATGCCTACAGCCCGGGGAAGTTTGTGGCGCTGGTCGGGGTCAAGGATCTGGTGGTCGTCGAGACGGAGGACGCCATTCTGGTGACGACCCGGCACCACTCGCAGGAGGTCGGCAAGGTGGTCAAGGAACTGGCCGCGAAGGGTAGAGCAGAGCTGATTTAGCGACGGCGTAATGTCCGGGCGCTGAGTCGAAGCCGGTCTTTATAGGTGTCACCCTGAGCGCAGCGAAGGACCTGCTTTTCGCGCGCGCCGGGGGAGTCGTGTGATTGGGGAGATAGCAAGACATGGGAACGGAAGCAATCAAGTTCGGTACGGACGGCTGGCGCGGCGTTATCGCCCAGGATTTTACGTTCGAGAACGTCCGGGTCGCGGCAGCGGCGATCGGCAATTATCTAATGAGTCAGGGTGGGCAGGACAAAGGTGCCGCGATCGGATACGACACCCGCTTCGGCTCGCGCGCGTTCGCGCAGGCCGTAGCTGAAGTCCTGGCCGGGGCCGGTATCCCGGTCGCGCTAGCGGACCGCATCACGCCTACCCCGGCGCTCTCGCTTGGGGTGCGTGACCGTGGGTGCGCGGGCGGCGTCATGATCACGTCTTCGCACAACCCCTTTCAGTGGAACGGGGTGAAGTACAAGGCCTGGTACGGCGGCTCGGGCCGGCCGACGATTATCTCGGAGATCGAGAAGGAGCTTGGAAAAGCACTGCCTGCGGCCTCGGTTCCAGCCAAGGTTGAGGAGGTGGACTTCGTCTCGCCCTTCATCCAGGCCATCTGCGATTTCGCCAATCTGGAAGCGATCCGTACCTCGAGGCTCAAGTTCGCGGTGGACTGCATGTACGGCGCGGGCCGGGGTATCCTGGCCAGGATTTTTTCCAAATTAGGCGTCGAGTTTGTCGAGATTCGCGGCGAACTGAATCCGCTGTTCCCCGGCATCAACCCGGAGCCGATCGAGCCGCACATCAACGCTTTAAAACAAGCTGTGGTGGAGAACAAGTGTCACGCCGGGTTTGCGACCGACGGCGACGCGGACCGCATCGGCGCGGTCGATGAGCACGGCAACTTCGTCGACCCGCACAAGATTTTCTCGATTCTGCTTGAGTGGCTGCTCGAAACAAAGGGCTGGCCCGGCGGGGTGACGCGTGCCTTCAACACCACGACGATGCTCGACCGCATCGCAGCGAAGCACGGGCGCAAGCTGTGGGAGCACGGCATCGGCTTCAAGTACGTCTGCGACCTGATGCTCGAGCAGGAGATCCTGATCGGCGGCGAGGAGTCGGGCGGCATCGGCATCCAGAAGCACCTGCCCGAGCGGGACGGCCTGCTAAACGCGCTACTGCTCGCGACGGTGATGGCCGAAAAGAAAAAAACGCTGGGCGAGTTGGTGCAGGCGCTGCAGGACGAGTACGGCGAGCACCAGTACGGCCGCATCGACCTCCACATTGACGACGCGCTCAAGAACGCGACGATCGCGAAAGCGAAGGCCGGCGTGAAGGAGTTCGCAGGTATGCCGGTCGAGCGCGTGTCTACGCTCGACGGCATTAAATTCTTCCTCAAGAACCCCGAAGCGGAAACGAAGAAAAATGCCGCCGAAACCTGGCTGTTGCTGCGCGCCTCCGGCACGGAGCCACTGCTGCGCATTTACTCGGAGTCGTGCTCGAAAGAGTCGGTGAACACGCTACTGGAGGCTGCGCGGACGTTCGCAATGGGAAGTCTCGGTTAGCTGTCGACTTCAGTTGGTCGCCGTTCTAGCTGCTCACACCAGGCAGCAGTGCGGTTTTTCAATAAGACCGAGGTAATTGAGCGGAGTCGTGTCCGCAACGACGATCACGCGAGTCGGTTGGTGGCAGAGATGTCCTGCTTGAAATCCTCGAGGTCAGAGGCCATCAACAGAGCTCACAGCTGCGATCGCACCCCGGCCTCGCGGTGCAGGTGTTCAACCTGATGTTCCAGGTCGCCTTGCATGGCGGCTTGCGCGTCTTTCTGGCGGAAGGTCATCGGGAGCAGGATGCCTCTCACGTCTTCGAGGAGGAATCCCAGGCCCGCATAGAAGGCGATCGCGGTAATCGTCAGCCCTAGCACGGCTGCCGTTACGCTTACCCAGGAATGCATGCCGAACTCTACCAGCGCCGCGAACACCGAGCGAAGCGCCGCCACGACCAGCATGATGCCCAACATAGGTTTGCTTCCAAGCGTAACCGCGGTGACCACGGCGAGGCACACGGCGAGGGTGAGCAGAAAAATGCCGGTCGCGATGCTGGCGGCATTGGGCCCGTTTTCGAGCAGGCTGATGCCCTGAACAATCCACGCGAAGCTGAAAATGCCCATCGCGCTCGCAGCGCCCGTATCGCGGCAGAGAAACGCCATGATGCAGGGCAGTAGCTCAAGCGGTGCAACGAAGCCTATCAGCAGGGTCGCGAGTGTGCGGGTTTCCCCTGGCGGGATCCAGTGCAGCATAAAGGCGCTGTACAGGGCATTGCCGATCGCGAACGCGAAGCAGCCGAGCGGCAGGGCGCTGGCGTAGGGGCGCAGAACAATGCGTACCTGGGATTGGGTTTGCTGCTTCGCTGCTTTCTCGTCAGGCATGTTTAGTTGGACGCGTGGCTTGCGCCTTTGTGCCTCATCAGATCCGGGCATCCGGGCACGCCTGCCTCGAATGTCGTTTCCCGGGCTAGCTCACGGGGTAAGTCCGGGGCAGAATACCGGGAAGCTGCTTCCGAAGCCGCATCCGAAGCCGCATCCTGGCAGCGGGCGACAGAAGCAGCTCCCAGTAGAGAGCTTACTGCCCGGAAAGGGCTTCGCCGATTTCCGTGATCTTGCTGCTGTTGGAGGCGCTGCCGCTGCTGGCGACATTGAGGGTGCTGGCGCCGAGCTTTGCGAGCAGCGCTTCGATGGCATCCGTATCGGGCGCGCCTGCGCTGAGGTGCTGTTTCAGCTGTCCAAGCTCTGCCACGACGGCCTGTGTGCCTTCGGTCGCGTGCTCGGCCAGGTACTGCTGCCAGCCTTCAATGTTGGCGATGGCTGTCTCGGGGGCCAGGTTTTCAGGGCCGTTTTCGAGAGCGGCGATGGTCGTGTCAAAGTTTGCGGTTGCCATTCGGGGGTTCTCCTTAGTCTTGAGGTAAGAGTTCTATTCCTTGCGATGTCTTGCGGGACATAGGCCGGAGCGCGAGGGGAGAAGATGGTTTTGGGCGGGTGAACGAGGCGCCCGGGTAGGAGGGGAAACACACCGGCGCGCCCAGTGCGCGAAGAGCGCTGCTCGCGAGGTTGTTTCGCCGGCGCGCCGGTAGAATTGATTTTGCTTGGACCGTTGCTCTACCCGCGCTGAACCCGCTTTTTTGAAAGGAACCGACCGATGAGCACTGCCCCCTCCCCAGTTGCCGCCAAGACGCCCCTCACCCAGCTTCCTGCCTGGAAAGCCCTCCAGGCCCACTATGAACAGATCGAGCCGAAGCACCTGCGCGAGCTCTTCGATCAGGACCCCGACCGGGGCACCCGCCTAGCCGCCTCGTTCGAGGACGTCTATCTCGATTACTCCAAGCACCGGATTACGGACGAGACGCTGAAATTGCTGCTCGAGCTCGCCGAGCAGAGCGGGCTGGCCGAGCACCGGGATGCCATGTTTGCCGGGAAAAAGATCAATACGACCGAGGGTCGGGCGGTGCTGCACGTTGCCCTGCGCGCGCCGAAGGACGAGGTCATTGAGGTGGACGGCAAGAACGTGGTGCCGGAGGTGCACGAGGTGCTGGACCGCATGGCGGATTTCTCGAACCGTATCCGCTCGGGCGCGTGGAAGGGACACACCGGCAAGCGCATTAAAACGGTGATCAATATCGGTATAGGCGGCTCGGACCTGGGCCCGGTGATGGCGTATGAGGCGCTCCGCTTTTACTCGCAGCGCGACCTCGCTTTCAAGTTTGTCTCGAATGTCGACGGGACGGACTTTGCAGAGGCCACCCACGGGCTGAGCGCGGACGAGACGCTGTTCATCATCTCGTCAAAGACGTTTACGACGCTTGAGACGATGACGAACGCGCACACCGCGCGGGAGTGGTCGCTGAAGCAGCTTGGCGGCGACGAGAAGGCGGTGGCAAAGCATTTTGTGGCTGTGAGCACGAATGCCGGAGAGGTTTCGAAGTTCGGCATCGATACTGCCAATATGTTCGGCTTCTGGGACTGGGTCGGCGGCCGCTACTCGATGGACTCGGCAATCGGGCTCTCGACGATGATCGCGATCGGTCCGGACCAGTTTCGCGAGATGCTCGCCGGGTTTCACGCTATGGACGAGCACTTTCGGACAGCCTCTTTTGAGAAAAGCCTGCCGGTGCTGATGGGGCTGCTGGGGGTCTGGTACAACAACTTCTTCGGCGCGCAAACGGTCGGAATTTTTCCATATGACCAGTACCTGAAGCGCTTTCCGGCTTATCTGCAGCAACTCACCATGGAGTCGAATGGCAAGCACGTGACGCTTTCGGGTGAGAAGGTCACTTACCAGACCGGGCAGATTTTTTGGGGCGAGCCCGGCACCAACGGGCAGCACTCGTTCTACCAGCTCATCCACCAGGGCACAAAGCTGATTCCCGCGGACCTGATTGGCTTTATCGAGACGCTCAACCCGCTGGGCAAGCACCATGAGTATCTGATGGCGAATGTTTTCGCGCAGGGCGAGGCGCTGGCGTTTGGGAAGACAGCCGAGCAGGTGCAGGCCGAGGGAACCAAGCCGGAGGTGGTCCCGCACCGGGTCTTCGAGGGCAACCGGCCGACGAACACGCTGCTGATCGACAAGCTCACGCCGAACTCGCTCGGCAAGCTGGTCGCGCTGTATGAGCACATGGTCTTTACTCAGGGCGTGATCTGGCAGATCGACTCCTTCGACCAATGG
>CAXTSA010000200.1:376-5679 GCA_964246755.1 uncultured Acidobacteriaceae bacterium | reverse complement strand
GCTCTACAGCCTGCGCTACGGGACAGTGCCGGTGGTGCGAGCCACGGGCGGGCTTGACGACACGGTGGAGGAAACGCAGACGCCGGGCGAGGGCACCGGCTTCAAGTTCCACGGCTACAACGCGCGCGAGTTCCTTGAGGCGATCGACCGTGCGCTTGCGTGCTTTCAAGACGGAGCGCAGTGGCGCGACCTGATGGGCAACGGCATGCGGAAGGACTACAGCTGGAAGCAGCCCGCGGCCGAGTATGCCGCGCTGTATGAGGCGGTCGCGCGTCGGCGGTCCTGATCGAGAGCCTTGAGCGACAGAACAGCCTTCCGCGGTAAAACAGCCTTCAGCGATAGAGCTTGACCGCATCCCAGCTGTCGGCGAACGGCTGGAGCCGATCGTGGCAGACGTAAATGTAACGCTGCTCCCAGGGCATGACGAAGGGACTGGTCTGGAGGTCGGCGACGGTGCAGGAACGGTAGAGGCGTCCGATCTCCGCCGGCTTGGCGTCGGTGACCACGATCATCTCTTGCCCGGTGTACCCGTTTGGACCCCAGAGCCAGTAATTTTGGTGGCCGCTGATGGCGACCGGCAGCCCGAGTGGCTTGCCTAGGATGTTAATTGCGCTGGCCTGCCCATAGTTGCCGGTGATGATGCCGGTCTGCCGCTGCTCGCCGGCCGGCAGGTTGCGATAAACGCGGTTTACGTCATTGACCAGGTCCTGCCAGCCCAGGTGGTCGGAGAAGAACTCCGGCAGTGGTGTGGGCACATGTTGCTCGCTGTCGATCGGCGCGAAGTGTAGCACGTGGGTATAGCGGACGAACTGGGTGGGAGAAAGCAGAGGAACGGCAAAGGGCGCGGTGAAGACCACGGCAAGCGTCATCAGCACGGCATAGCCGCCGACTACCCGGTTACGCCCGGCGGAACGCCCCGCCCACTCGATCCAGAAGACCGCGCCGGCGGCGAAAAGGAAAGGGTACACGGGCGCCACGTAGTAATCCTTGGCATGCAAAGCCATCATGATGGCGAGGAACGCGAGGTAAAGCACCCCCGCCGACCGCCAGGGCCGGCCTCTGCGCGCAAGGAGGAGCCAGGCAAGGCCCGGCAGCCAGACGAGCAGGTGGGGGGGCGAGAGGAAGAGCACCTGCTCCAGCAGGAACGTGGGCGGAGAGAGCTCGACATCCTTGTCGCTATGCTGCACATCGTGGAGCCACTCCCACGTGGGATAACCGTGCGTCGCCTGCCACAGAAGGTTCGGCAGCGCGAGCAGCACCGTGACGGCAACCGCCAGCAAAAACCCGCGGGTATGCAGCAAACGGCGCGCCGGGGTAACTACGAGGGCGATCAGGATCGCGGCGATCAGGAAGACGGCCGAGGCCTTGTTTTCCAGCGCAAGCCCTGCGCTCGCGCCCAGCAGCAGCCACCAGCCGGTTGCCTGGGGCGTAGCGAGCAGCTTCAAGAGCGCCAGGACCGCTGTCATCCAGAAGACCGGGTCCCAGGCGTTCATGGAGACAAAGCTCTGCGTGGCCAGGAAAACCGGAACCGACGACACGGAAAGCATCGCCAGCGCCGCCGCCTTGCGACTGCCGCCCATGGCGTCGGCGAGCAGCCCGGTGAGCGCCACCGTGAGCGCGCCGGCAAGCGCCGGCAGCAGCCGGAATGCCCATAGGTGCCGGTAGCCGAACAGCGCCTCTGCCACGCGCGCCTGCAACGCGACGAGCGGAGGCTGATCGACGTAGCCGGCCGCGAGTCGATGCCCGCAGACCAGGTAATAGAGTTCATCGCGATAGATGCCGTAGCCGGCGTGGGTAGACACGGCCGTAACAGCGAGTTGCAGCGCGAGCCTGGCACAGGCAAACCAGACGAGGAGTGGTATCAGCGAGCCCGGGCGCGCGCTTGCCGACTGGCGCTTCGGCAGCTGAACGATGACTTCTTCCTGGACGCGCGCGATCATGTTTTTAAGCGTACCGGGCCGGGCCCGTTCGCGCGACAGACCTTTTTCTCTGGACGGGAAATCGGGATCAACTCGGCAGAATGGGCAGTAAGGGTTCAACTGCCGAAGCAGGACGGGCGTCCATCGTCTGCGACTGGGATGCATCGGGCGCTTGCTCGGCGTGAAAGTGCGCGTGGATCCGCTCCGCTGTTTTGCGCGGGACCACTGCCGTGAGCGCCTCGACCCTGGCTGCCTCGACGGCGCGCACGCTGCCGAAATGCTCGACCAGCCGGATACGTGTGCGCGCGCCGACGCCGGCGATCTCCGTCAACTCCGAGCTGCGGTCGCGGATCTCGCGCCGCTTGCGGTGGTACGTAATCGCGAACCGGTGCGACTCATCGCGGATACGCTGGATGAGGTGCAGCACGGGCGAGCGCCGATCGAGCACGACCGGCTCGTTTTCGCTGCCGTGCACATACACGATCTCTTCGCGTTTCGCAATGGAGGCGAGCGGCTGCGTCGTGAGGCCCAGTTCTTCCAGTGCGCTCGCCGCCGCGTGGAGCTGCCCTAGGCCGCCGTCCACCAGCACCAGGCTGGGCAGCGGCTTGCTTTCGTCGACGAGCCGCTTGTACCGGCGCGTGATCACCTCGCGCATGGAGGCGAAATCGTCCACGCCTTCGACGGTCTTGATCTGGAACTTGCGGTAGTCGCTCTTCTTCATGCCGTCCCCCTCCCACACCACCATGCTCGCGACCGTCTCCGCTCCCTGAATATGCGAGATGTCGAAGCACTCGATGCGGGTGGGCGTTTCCGGCAGCATCAGCGCGTCTTCGAGCGCCTCGGCGATCGCTTTTTCGCTCGGCTTCAAAACGCGAAAACGCTGGTCGTAGCTTTGCTTCGCATTGGTGCCGGCAAGGTCGAGCATCGACCGCTTTTCCCCACGCTGCGGCACGGCGATACACACCTGGCGCCCACGCTTTGAGAGTGCTCCGGCGAGCGCTTCACGCTCGGTGAACTCGACCGGCGTGTAGATGAAGTGAGGCACGTAGGGCTGATCGAGATACAGCTGTTTGAGCAGGGAAGCGAAGAAGGCGCCCGCGTTGAACTCCCGCTTCTCCTTCGGTTGCTCTTCCTCCTCGCTCAGCTCCAGGTCCGGCACATCTTCCCAGAAAAACTCGCGGCGGTCCACGATTTTGCCCGCGCGCACGTGAAAGAGATTGACCGCGAGCATGCCGTTTTCGTAGTGGTAGCCGAACAGGTCGGCGTCGTCCTCGTCGGCTGAGGCGATACGCTGCTTCTCCTGCAACTGGTCGACCGTTATCAGCAGATCGCGATACTTGCCGGCCAACTCGTATAACTCCGCCTCGGCCGCGGCTTGCATCCGCGCTTCAATCAGCTTGCCGAGTTCCGCGCCGCGGCCTTCCAGAAACATCTGCGCGTCGCGCACGCTTTCGCCGTACTGCTCCGGCGTCGTAAGGCCCTCGACACAGGGCCCCAGGCAGCGCTTGATGTAGTACTGCAGGCAGGGCCGCGGATGGTAGCGGCTGAGGTCGACCTTGCAGGAGGGCAGCAGGAACGATCGATGCAGCAGCTCGGCGATACGGTAGGCCAGGTTACCCGGAAAATACGGCCCGTAGTATGCGCCGCCGTCCTTGCGCAGCCGCCGGGTGACGAAGACTTTCGGGTGACGGTCGGCCATCGTGAGCTTCACGTAGGGGTAGGTCTTGTCGTCGCGCAGCAGGATGTTGAAGCGCGGCTTGCGTTGCTTGATGAGATTGTTCTCAAGCGCCAGCGCCTCGCCTTCATTGTCGACCACCATGTAATCGAGGTCGACTGCTTCGCGCATCAGCGAGCCGGTTTTGGCGTGGGCCTGCGAGGCGGCCAGCAGGTACGAGCGCACGCGCGAACGCAGGTTTTTCGCCTTGCCGACGTAAATCACCGTGCCGTCCGCGTCCTTGTACAGGTACACGCCGGGACGCGTCGGCAGCGTCTTGATTTTTGCCTCGAGATCCATGGGTGTCTCCCTATGCTACGCTGCGCCGGGTGTGCGGCGGGGCCGGCCGGGCGTGCGAATACGAGGGAAGCGGAGACTGTTCCCGTGTGGTAAAAACTACGCGGACGGGATCGGCCTCGAGGGGGTTGTGAAGGGGCAAAGACTGCTTAAGTGACTCAATGTGGGACGCTTCGTTTCGGCCGGGTTCTTTGGCCACCGGCATGCATCTTAATCCTCGACGGCGTATCCACGCGCCCTAACGAAATACATCGAAGGATTCCCATGCTGAAGCTTTTTTCCCGGAAACACTTCACTGCCCCTGGCCAACTTCGCATTGCCGCATGCTCCCTCGCGGCCCTTACTCTCGTCGCCGGCTGCAGCACCAAAAAATATGTGCGCAACCAGACGGCCCCGGTGATCAACCAGACGAACGAGCTGGACGATAAGACGGCGGCAAACAACCGGGCGCTCTCGGATCTCGACAGGCGCACCGGCACCGGCATCAATGGCGCGCAAACTTCCGCGACGAATGCACAGCAGTCCGCCAATGCGGCCAACACGGCGGCGGGCCAGGCGCAGGGAACCGCGCAGGATGCGGTGCATCGCGCCGATACGCTCAGCAGCGTGGTCTCAAACCTCGACACCTACAAGCAGGTGAGCGATGTGTCGGTGACCTTTGCCTTCAATAAAGCCGACCTGACCCGGCAGTCAAAAACCGAGCTAGATGGGCTGGGGTCGCAGCTTGGAGCGCAGCGGTCCTACATCCTTTCGCTCACCGGCGGTACGGATTCCGTGGGCAGCGCATCCTATAACTACGAGTTAAGCGATAAGCGAGCCGAAGCGGTTGTGCAATACATGGCCGCGAAGTACGGTGTGCCCGCGCACCGGTTCTACCTTATCGGTCTCGGCAAGGATCAAGCTGTGGCGGACAACAACACCGCGAGCGGCCGAGCGAAAAACCGGCGCGTCGAGGTGCAACTGCTGACCAACCAGCCAGCCGATGGTGCCGCTTCCGGGACGAACGCCTCACAGCCTTCCTCTTCGATGAATCAGCAAACCCCTGCGGCACAGACCTCGCCCGCCCAGCCGCAGTAAATCTCCCTCCCCCAGAGCGAGGCGCAGATGCCTTATAAAGGCATCTGCGCAATATGCGCCGCACGTACATCGTCCGATGTAAACAAGCTCAGGAACGGAGCGCGCTCGAGCGCCTTTTCCACTGCCGGCCGCCCGCCCGCTTCCACTCTCTCAACGAGACAAACGCCACCCAGGACTCGCAGTCCGGCATGGCGGGCAACCTCGATTGCTTCCATGGTGGAGGCGCCTGTCGTGCATACGTCGTCGACAATGACGACTGGCGCGTTTTCCTCGTGAAAGCCTTCGATACGGCGCCC
>CAXTSA010000200.1:0-366 GCA_964246755.1 uncultured Acidobacteriaceae bacterium | reverse complement strand
GCTTTCTCGCCCTTGCGCACCAGGAAGCCATGGATCAGCGCTTCGGCGGCACTCTCATGGGCTCGCTGGGCGCTTGCGATCGAGACAGCGCTTACTACGGGATCGGCGCCCATGGTCAGGCCGCCAATCGCCGCCGGATGCAGCTTGTGCGCGTGGAATAGATCGAGCAGCGCGAGACCCGTCAGACGGGCGCCTTCAGCGTGCAGAGTGGTCACCCGGCAGTCGATGTAGTAATCGCTGGAAGCGGCGGAGGACAGGGTGAAACTGCCCAGCTTGAACGAGATGGGGGAGAGCAGGCGCTGCAGGGAAGCGCGGGGGGCGGGAGCGGGGGCAACGGTCAAGGCGAAGGCTCCAGAACAGCTAGTG
>CAXTSA010000199.1:5473-5687 GCA_964246755.1 uncultured Acidobacteriaceae bacterium | reverse complement strand
ATGTTGCGGATGCCCTGAATACGGGTGATCCCAAAGTTGACCGATGCCTGGAATGCGCCGACGTGGCCGGGGTGCACGCGCAGGGTTTCGCCTGGGCGTAGATCGCGCACGACGAGCTCGCCCGAAAGCTCAAGCCACGTGACGCCGGAGCCGGTAATCTTCTGCAGTAGAAAACCATCGCCGCCGAAAATGCCCGCGCCGCGCGACTGCTGGA
>CAXTSA010000199.1:4413-5463 GCA_964246755.1 uncultured Acidobacteriaceae bacterium | reverse complement strand
CACCGCTGCTGACGGCCGGCGTGGCGCAGAGGAAGCCGTGGCGATTGACGATGTACTCGTTGCCAGGAGCTACCTCGACCGGAACGCTGTGTCCGGGCATCTTGGCGGCGAAGGCGATCTCGCCAGGCGCGCCGACCGCCCGGTACTCGGTCATAAACAGGCTGCCTCCGCCGGCCACGCGTTTGATCGCGCCGAAAAAGCCGCCGCCGCCGCCGAACTGGGTATGCGTGGTGAGCTGGATAGAGCCGGACATCCAGCTCAGCTCGCCGGCTTCCGAGATCACGGTTTCATTGGGTTCGAGGAGGAACTCGAGGACAGGCATGGTGGTGCCGAGAATGCGGTTCTGCATGGGTTTCCTTCTCAAGGACGTGTGTTGAAAGGCGAGACTGTTCGCTCGGGCGAGCGCGGAAGTTCAGGTCAGGGCGCTGGGGTTTCATCGACAATGCGGAAGGCTGACGGGACCTGGAACAGAGCGGCGTCCGGCTCGCTGCGCGAGACACTCTGGACGGCGACAATCTGCTCGCCCGTGCGCGGGTCTTCGTGCTTGAGAATGAGGTAGATCGAGAGGTCCGGCGAGAACCAATACTCATCCGTGATGGTGACGGGTTTGCCGGTACCGCTGGCGGGTGCGGGCACCGTCCAGACTTTCCGCGTGCCACGCAGTTGGGTGCTGTCGAGGGTCTGCACGCCCAGGTCTGTTTCCGAGGTGAGCGTGCCGCCATTGTGGCCTTCAAAGTCCGGCAGAATGGTGCCCTTCAGAGCCGGTCACTAGCCGGCCCGGCGCGGACGTCTGCCCTGGCGGGAGCACGGCCTGGTGCGCAAGGTGCGTTCCCGGATCGAGAAAGGTGTTCAGGCGTGTGGCTGGATCGAAGATGTGCCCGGAGAGCAGCCGCGGGTCGCCATGGAAGCTGGCCGGTACCATCGCTCGCCGCTCGTTGTAAATCCGCCCTGCGGAGTCGCGCGCTATGCGGTTCACTGTAGTGCGCACGCTCTCTGTTCCATCCGCCAGCACCTGCGTGGAGACGATGGTGACGGGCGCGGAGAATGGAG